>JAAZYK010000044.1 GCA_014239685.1 Dehalococcoidia bacterium
CCCCGCCCTCAGGGATCATCGATCACCGAATACCGTCCGTTTTCAGGACGGTCGCCGTGGCAATGCCCAAGATACGGAGTAACTGTTGCCTGAATTCGATTTCGCCCAACCGACCTCGTTAAATGACGCGTTGAACCTTTTCGCCGCGGACGGCGAGGTGCGGGCGCTCGTTGGCGGTACAGACATAGTTGACCAGCTTAAAACTGGTCGTCGAAACGCCGATATGGTGGTCGACGTGAAGCGGATTCCCGAACTGCAGCGCCTCGAGCTTACTGATAATGGCCTCCACATCGGCGCGGCCCGTAACCTGACGGACATAGCCGAGTTCCCTCCGGTGGTATCGGATTATCGAGGTTTGGCGGACTCTTCCTTACTTATCGGGTCATGGCAGATCCAGAACCGGGCAGGACTCGGCGGAAATGTATGTAACGCGGCGCCGTCGGGTGACACCATTCCTGCCCTCCTCTCCCATGACACAGTGGCCGTAGTAGCCAGCAACTCTGGCACACGGGAGATCGCACTCTCCGACTTCTTCGCAGGTCCCGGACAGACCGTGCTCCAGAAGGGCGAGATCCTGGTGGAACTTGTCCTACCTCTCGCGCAGGAAAACAGCGCCAGTTCATACCTGCGTTTCATTCCACGAAACGAAATGGATATAGCGGTGGTTGGAGCAGGTAGCTTTGTGCAACTCAATCCGTCAAACAACACGGTCTTGAAAGCGCGTATCGCGCTTGCTTCTGTAGCTCCGACACCTGTTCGTGCCAGAGCAGCTGAAGAAGTCCTGGAAGGCAACATCCTTACTGACGACCTGATCGAGATGGCGGCCGTGGCAGCCGTTGAGTCAGCGACACCGATCACGGACGTACGCGGCTCTGCCGAGTACCGACGTGAGTTGGTAAAGGTTCTGACCCGTCGAACTCTCGGCATCTGCAGGGACAGGATCAACGGTTAACGCCTCGATAATTTCCTCGTAAACCCTACCTAGATATCAAGCACCAAGGACCCGAAACATGCAGCACATCTCCCTGACGGTCAACGGCGACCAGAATGAGCTTCTCGCGGACACGAGTTGGACTCTTCTGGAAACGTTGCGGGATCGCCTTCGGCTCACCGGAACAAAGGAAGGCTGCAGCAACGGAAACTGCGGAGCCTGCACGGTAATGATCAACGGGCGCACGGCCAATTCTTGCCTGGTACTCGCTGTGGAAATGGATGGGAACGAGATCACCACCATCGAGGGCATCGCCACCCAGGGAAAACTCAACCCGGTTCAGGAAGCCTTCATCAAAGATGGTGCGCTACAGTGCGGGTTCTGCACGCCCGGTTTCATCGTATCCACGACAGCACTGTTGCAGCGGGACCCCGACCCGTCCGAGGAAGAGATTCGCACCAAGCTGGCGGGCAACCTCTGCCGATGCACTGGTTACGACAAAATCATCATGGCCGTCGAAGACGCCGCCGCGATGCTCCGGGGCTAGCTTTTCGGTGAAGTCTCGCCGGTCAAAGACCGATCACCCGTCATTGGCCCGCGTAACTTTCCTGCACGGCTTGAATTGCACGAACATGCATCTCCAAACTCCTTTTTTTGCCTATCCGTGACGGTAAACACCGTTTGGCGCAAAGTAACACGCATCCCCTGTGGTAACGTGACTTGAACGGTCCGGAACAATAATCGGACTAGATTAGAACCGGTTATCGGTTCGGAAGGCCACACATGGAACCCGTATTTCGAGAAGCTGTTTCCCAGCTAACCGATGAACGCCAGGTAGTCGTAGCGACGGTCGTCAAGACCTCCGGATCGACTCCACAGAAGCCCGGTGCAAAGTTGCTTGTACGGGATGATGGCAGTGGCGTTGGAACGCTCGGCGGGGGCTGTGTCGAGGGTGACATCTGGTTTGCGGCCCAACAGTTGCTGAAAAGTGGCGGTGCCGCAGAGATGCGCTCCTACGAGCTCAATGAAGAGCTTGCTTCTGAAGAAGGCCTCATTTGCGGCGGGACGATGTATTTCTTGATCGACCCTATCCGCCGCCCGGTCGATTACCAGATCCATGCCGAAGAAGTTGTGGCCGCATATGAAGGCGGCGCACCGGTTGCCATTGCAAATCTTATGGTGGCGCCGGACTCTTCCAAATTCTCTGTCGGCGCAAAAATGTTGATCCGTGAAAACGGCGAAACCGAGGGCACTCTCGGTGACTCTGCGCTGAACGAACGGTCTGTTCGCAAGGCCGTCAATCTTATGGCGCTTGGCAAGCAGGAGTACGTCGTCGATAAGGCGACTGGCGCAGAGATATTCATCGAGGCGTTTACGACGCCCCCGACGATGGTTCTTGCCGGTGGCGGCCACGTCTCAAAGGCATTGGCCCCGATCGCACGTTCCGTTGGTATGCGGGTATTCGTCGTGGATGACCGCCCGGAGTTCGCCAACGTAGAACGCTTCCCGGAAGCGGATATCGTCCTGACCCAGGACTTCGTCACCGGAATTGCATATCTCCCTATAAATGCCAACACATTCATTGTGATTGCGACTCGCGGGCACCGATACGACGACACCGCACTTGAGGCCGCTGCACGGACTCCTGCACGTTATGTCGCGCTTCTTGGCAGCAAGCGCAAAACGATCATGATCTACGAAGAGTTGATTCGGCGCGGATTACCGATAGAGCGTGTGCGTGAGCTCAGGGCCCCGAGTGGCCTGGACATCACCGCCCGCACACCGGAAGAGATCGCCATTAGCATCATTGCCGAGATTTTGATGTTCCGTCTCGGCGGTACTGGCCTGCCGCTGAAGCTAGACGAGAAGTTGGTCCAGATCGCAGCCGACCATGCACGGTTAGAGGCCACTACGGCCGCCGACTAACGAGCGAAGTCTAGATTTGTCGATCTGCGCAATCCTGCTGGCCGCGGGTGAATCCAGCCGAATGGGCACGCCAAAACCGTTGCTTGACTGGTTCGGCGCGCCGCTCATTCAACGCCAGATTGAGGCGTTGATTGAAGGCGGCGTAGATGAGGTGTTTGCCGTCACAGGAAATCGCGCCGAGGACGTTGAGTCCGTGCTTGAGTCGGTGTCGCCCGCTATCTCAACGGGAGGCAGGTTTCACGCGGTCAGAAACACGGATTTTCTATCCGGCAAGACGACATCGATCAAGGCTGGACTGGCTGTGCTGCCGGATGACGTGGACACGATCGTTCTACTGGCGGTCGATCAACCCCGCCCCTCTTGGCTTATCCGGGAAGTTCTGGAGTCACACAAGGAGATAGGTACGCTCATCAGTTCGCCAGTGTTTGATGGACATGGCGGTCATCCGCTCGTGTTCGATGGTTCGCTGCTGTGTGAGCTAGCGGCGATTACCGAAGAGGCTCAGGGAGTACGCCAGGTCGTTCAGGCGCACGCGGAGTCCGTGAACCGTCTTCCAATCGATTCACCAATCGCTCGACTGGACATGAACACACAGGAACAGGCCGCCGAGGCGCGCCAGCTGTTTCCAGATCCGCGGGTCAGCTGAGTATGGCAATCGGTGAAGCTTTATCCGGGGCGCGTGAATACCTCAATGAGTCAGGCATTGATGGCTGGCTACTAGAAGACTATCGGGGATCAAATCCAATTCTTTGGAACTTGATCGGCAACGTCGGCCACGTCACCCGCCCATGCTGGTTTTTCGTGCCGTCGGATGGCGACCCGGTTTTGCTGACCCATGAGGTGGATGCAGGGCGATTTAATTCGATGGTTGAGGCAGCTGGTGTGGAGAACGTCAAGGTCCAGGTAAGACGCTTTGGCAGTCGAGTCCAGATGCTTTCCGAACTTGGCGAGGTACTTTCGAGCCGCCGGGTTGTCGCTATGGAATACTCGCCCGAGGCTGCATTGCCACGTGTGAGTCGGATCGATGCCGGAACTGTTGAACTGGTTCGTTCACTTGGTGTGGAAGTCGTCAGCTCAGGAGATGTGCTCCAGTACTCGACCGAACGCTGGTCTTCAGCCCAACGTGAGTCACACCAGGTCGCCATGGATGGGTTGGTGCGCACCGTACACGATGCTTTCACATTCATCGGCGAGAATATCAACTGGAAATTGACCGAGCATGACGTCGCAGAGTTCATCAGAGGTAGATTCGAACGCCTTAACCTCGTTGCGCCAGATGGTCCGATCGTAGCAGTGGATGCACATGCATCTGATCCGCACTACGAGCCTGTTCCCGATACATCTGCGGTCGTCAGGAAGAACAGCCTGGTTTTGATAGATCTGTGGGCCGTTTCCGCGGAACCCGGATCGGTCTTTGGCGATATTACGTGGACGGGTTACACCGGTGAGCCGACTCCGAGACACAAAGAGGTGTTCCGAGCCGTCGCCGATGCCCGTGACACAGCCGTGAGTTTCATGCAGGATGCATTCTCCAGCGGACGGGAACTTGAGGGGTGGGAAGTGGACCGAACGGCTCGTAATGTGATCGAAAAATCCGGGTACGCGGACCATTTTGTTCACCGACTCGGTCACAGTATCGGGGTTGAAGTCCACAGCAATGGCGTCAACCTGGATGATTGGGAGACACACGACACACGAAAACTGATTCCCGGCATTGCGGTATCGGTTGAACCGGGGATTTACCTGCCAGAATTCGGTATTCGGTCCGAAATTGATGTGTTTCTGGGAGAACACGGACCGCAGGTCACTGGCGACATACAGCAAGAAATAGTCAAAATTAACGTCTAGACGGTCTGACACTGTACGGCGGAGTAACCGCGTGAAGGGTCGTGTCAAATGTGTGCAATTCAAAAATGCACGGGCCGTGTCAAAATCTGGAGCAAATAAGAAATGTCATTCACAGCATTCCTGATAGGGAACGTACTGCTGGCTCTGGTCATGCTGACGTGGAACCTGTACACACAGGTGTCGCTCCGTCGTGCAGAGCCCGAGGCTAAGGCTCCCTGGACGGTTGCCGTCGGCTTTCAATGGCGATTCGGAGCGGTCACGGCTGCATTGATCGCCGTAACGGTCGGGCTGTTTGACGCCATACTCTTTGGAGAGGGCGAAAAGATTACGGTAGTCGCCGGAATCTTTTCTATGCTGGCTCTATCGATTGCCGTGGCACAAGCAGGCCTATCGCTGATCCTGTCCGCTGAGTTGATGGGCCGAGGAGTCGACGCGGGTACATCTTCGTTCAGCGACGATTCGCCGTGGCGCCGGCCGGTCGAATGGACGACTGCCGTTGGTGTGCCTGTTTCCCTTCTCGGCGCACTCATCTTCGGCATCGTGGCCTGGTCACAGTCCTAGACCTTGATACAGGCCACCTGGTGCCTGTTCCCGCGATCGATTAGTTCCGGAACAACCTCTGCACACTCTTCAGTTGCGATGGGACAACGCGTCCGAAATACGCACCCCGACGGTGGGTTTATTGGGCTCGGTATATCTCCCGCCAGCACGATTCGCTCACGCCGTCGCTCGAGTATCGGGTCAGGAATGGGCACGGCCGACAACAATCAGCGTGTACGGATGTGTCGGATTCTCATAAAGGTCTTCGCTCGATGCCAGTTCCATGATTTTGCCGAGGTACATCACGGCTACTCGGTCACTGATGTGACGCACAACTGATAGATCGTGGGCGATGAACAGATACGAAATGTTGAACTCAGCCTGCAGGTCTGTCAGAAGGTTCAGGATTTGCGCCTGGATCGAAACGTCGAGTGCTGAGACGGGCTCATCGCACACGATAAAGGACGGCTCCCCGGCCAGCGCCCGGGCTATACCGATGCGCTGTCGCTGACCTCCAGAAAACTCATGCGGATAGCGACCTATCATCGCCGGATTCATCCCGACGCGCTCCAGTAGTTCCGCGACCCTGTCTCGACGCTGATTTTTGTCTCCCGCCAATCCATGCACCGTCAACGGTTCCCCGACGATCTGGCCCGCGCTCATGCGGGGGTTCAGGCTCGCGTACGGATCCTGGAAGATGATCTGCATTTCGGATCGGAACGGGCGCATATGTTTTGCCGATACGGCCGTAAGCTCGACGCCCCTGAACTGGACCGAGCCAGACGTGGGCCTTTGAAGTTGCAGAATCGCCCGTCCGGTCGTCGTTTTACCTGAACCACTCTCCCCTACCAGCCCGAGCGTTTCACCCGGTGCTACGTCAAAGGACACGCCGTCCACGGCCTTAACTGCTCCGGTGTGTCGCCGAATCAAGAATCCGGAGTTGATCGGGAAGTGGACTTTCAGATCGGTTACAGAGAGCGTCCTGCTCTCCGCGGAATCGACGCCGATCCCGCCCCGATCAGACGAGTCTTGTCCTCCAAGCCGGGTTGTCATGACGGTTGCTTTTCCAGCGCGGTTCCAGCGGCGATATTCTCAAATTCCCAGCAAGCGACCTGGTGAACTGTTCCCTCAGCCGGACGGCTTTCCGACAGTCCTACGGGTAACTGGACAGGTGACTCGATCCCGCAGCGGTCCACCGCCCATCGGCATCTCGGCTCAAACGCGCAACCAGCAGGCAGGTTGGCCAGGTCCGGTATTTCACCCTCGATAGACTCAAGTCGGTCGCGAGCCGAAGCGTCTAGACGAGGTACGGAGCTCAGAAGGCCCGTTGTGTACGGATGTTGAGGAGCCGCGTAGATCTCGTCCGCCGTCCCGGATTCGATAATCTTTCCGGCGTACATCACGGCGACCCTCTGGGCATACCGGGCCACGACGCCCAGGTTATGGGTGATGATCAACAGCGCCATTTTAAACTCGTCACATAACGACTGTAGCAACTCGAGGATCTGCGCCTGGATGGTTACATCAAGCGCCGTAGTCGCTTCGTCTGCGATCAGAAGTCTTGGATTGCAACTGATCGCCATTGCGATCATGGCCCGCTGACGTTGGCCGCCACTCAATTGGTGTGGGTAATCGTCAAATTTCTTTGACGGGTCAGGAAGCCCGACCCGGTTCAGGATTTCGACCGCTCGATCACGTGCGGCCCGTCCATTCAAATCAAGATGTATCTCGAAGGCCTCGGTGATCTGTCTACCGATAGTCAGTACTGGATTCAGAGATGTCATTGGCTCCTGAAAAATCATACCGATGCTTCCCCCACGCACACGCCGCATTTCCTGTTCGGAAATCTGTCGGAGATCCGTGCCTTCGAACAACACCTGACCATCTGTTATTTCGCCCGGGGGATTCGGTATCAGCCGCATCACCGACAACGACGTCACCGACTTGCCGCAGCCAGATTCCCCGACAAGTCCGAGTATCTCGCCCTCATCGATGTGAAAAGAAACGTCGTCTACAGCCTGGACATAGCCACCGGCCGTGGCAAATCTGGTGGCCAGGTTACGTACCTCAAGAAGGTGCGTAGAACCGGCTTTTGCTGTGGGTAAATCGGGAGTCAATGAAGTCAATCCTGTGGCCTGTTTCGGGCGAGCAGGTAGCGTTCTGTCCGCCCGTCAGTGGTGGACATGAGAGTGGGGTCGAGGCGCACGAGAAGATAGTTCATGGTTTGTCGATCGATTCTAGCTTTGCCCGGCGCCAGCCTGGGTTCTTTTTGAGGACTTAGATCCTCAAGAACGAACTGGACAGGATAAAAGATGATCTCGGGTTCAACGATTCGGACTACGACGTATCCATGTAAGTTACGTTGATATTCCGGGTTGTCATGGCACCCGCGCTGGCTGTGATAGTAAGTGTCTAGGTACGATTGACTTTCCTTATCGTCCACACTACACATGGTCGGATCATCGACATCGATTAGCTTGTTATTCGGGCCTTGGAGGGCTGAATTGGATTTTCGTGACGTAACCCTACAGGCCATCACTGACTTCAGCACTCAACTGGACGAAGCGCTGGAAGGTCTGACGCCCGAGGAATGGCGCTGGCGACCTACGCCAACCGCCAACCACATCCTATGGACAGTCTGGCACCTGACACGGGTAGAGGACGCCTGGATCAACTGGTACCTGAGCGATAACGGAGAGAGGTGGAAGGTCAACGGGTGGGCAGAGAAGTTCGGTTTACCGGCCAGAGATCGGTGGGGTTTCGGCGACACTGCGGATCAGGTCGGGGCGTTCCCGGACGTGCCGGCGAACGTGATTGCTGGATATCGAGCAGACGTAACGGAGAGCGCCCAGCTGGTAATCAGGAGTTTGTCAACGACAGACCTGGAGAGAACGAACGCTCATCACAATCCATTTAATCCCCGCCCAGCCCCGACTTTCACCTGGGTACTGGCCCGGATTCCGGTGGAGTGTTCGCAACACATTGGACAGGTGGCTTACATAAGAGGCTTGATGCCAGAACAAGAGGGCTGGAAAGAATAGTCCCGGATCCTCGATCTCACATGCCAGACGTGTCCCAGTGGGTTTGCAAATAAGTCAGATCTCGACCACTTATCTGCTTACAGGCTGCCTGCCTCCATTCCTCCACCAAGCAACTGCGTGCCGATCCCTCGCTCTAATGCGATGTCTAACACACGCTTGCCTACCGAGATGTCCTCCATTGCGACGCCCTGTGATTCGAAAAGCGTAACTTGAGATGCATTGGTGCGACCGGGGTTGGTCCCGGCCACAATTTCGCCCAGATTCAAGACCTGCTCCCATCGGATGCGACCTGAATCGGCTGCAGCCATAAGATCAGCGCACTCGATTTTTGCCTGATCCACATCGTCGGTCGCAATTACGTCAGATTTCACAACGGCGCGTGTGTCCAGTTCACGCCTTTGCCACCCGTTGGCACCAGCGGCGTTGATGTGGACTCCCTCTCCGATGGAATCTCCGAGAAGCACCGGTTCGCGGGTGTTAGTGATGACGATGATGATGTCGGCGCCCTCAAGGCATTCGTCGACCGACGAGGCGGCGGTGATTGGGATCTCCAGTTTTTCTGTCATTACTTTCGCGTACCCGTCCCGATTTTCGGCGGTACGACTGTAGACGGACGCTGTCTCTATGTCCCGAACACCTGCGACGGCCTCGAGTTGGGTCCTGGCCTGGTAGCCGGAGCCGATCACGGCAACCTTGCTGTTCTCGTTCGGGCGCGCCATGTGTCGCGTCGCGATGCCGCTGGCCGCACCGGTACGGATCTGACCCATGAGGTTGGCGTCCAAGATTCCTAGCAGACCTTCTCCAGAAGCTCCGTAAATCAATACCTGAAACGAGATGCCGCCGCTGCCGCCGACGTAAGACTTCGAGCCGACTATTCCCTTTTCAGGCCAACCTGCGGACATCAGGTTGTAAGAACCACGCCCCAGAGCGATACGACTACGGGAATGGTTAATAACTTCACCCCGTCCCCAGGCTCCAAAAACGTCTTCGACCGCGTCTAGCGCCAGGTCCATCGTCAGAATTTCGCCGACTTCGGCTTCCGTCAAATACAGAGTCATTCTCGCTAGATCCTCGTTCTTAGGAATAACGGTAGGTAACTGGCCAGATTCTATAGGCGGAAGACGACGTGTAACCCAACCGTCCATACAGATTCTCGAGTAACGGAGTGGATCGCTCCGCTTTGCCTTTTAGCTTATGACCGGTTCGCCATCCAAAAGGAGAATTAGCCGTATGGAGTCCGATTTCGAACAGAGTCACAACCGAACCACGTCTCGTTAATTTACACAGTACGTTGCCATGCTGGCACTTGCCCCCGATAATCCCAGTTGGCCCATCATTGTTGCGGGGTGGGTGGTAGCAGACCGCAAACATATCGACACAACGGAGGCCCAACAATGCCCCGGGAATGGACGTTTGAAGACGCTCTACCGGTCATTGGATCGATAACGGAAGGCAACGCCTGGGATGGCAGCCGACTGTTGTTTACCAATATCGCAATGGACCGATTGCTGGCCTATGATCCGGCCACCGGAACCGTTGTGATGGAGCGCTCCGGCACAAACGCGGCCAACGGCCTGAATTTTGATGCGCAGGGAAGGTTGTTTGCCTGCGAGGGTGGTGGTCGTCGGATCGCGATGTACGAGGACGGCAAGCCCGGCGTCACCGTTGTGGACCGGCTCAACGGAAAACGACTTAATGGACCGAACGATCTCGCGATAGACCCGGATGGGCGTATCTACTTTTCTGACCGGATCAACGATGTGTTTCCTGAGATGGGAATCGAATTTTCGGCCATCATTTCGGCAGATCCTCAATCAGACGGCAGTTGGAAAGCCGTACAACGGACCTTTGACTCTACGATGCCAAACGGTCTCTTGTTCTCCATGGACTATCAGACCCTTTACGTGGCCGAAAGTGACTATGGCGCTGGCCGCTTCCGGCAACTTCGTGGATATCCGGTGAACAGCGACGGATCGCTTGGAGATTACGAACTTCTGCACGATTTTGGTCCGCACCGGGGCATCGACGGCATGACGCTCTCATCGGAAGGCCATATCGTCGCCTGTACAGGGTGGGAGGTCTCCGGGCCGGGTCCGATGATCACTATTTTCGAGCCTGACGGCAGGATTGTGGCGACACATCCAACACCAGCGATACGCCCGACCAACTGCACTTTTGTCGGCGAAGACCTTTATGTCACCAGCATCGAGGGACATCTTCTCGTTGCAAAGGGCACCGGCATGACCGGACACCTGCTTTATCCGTGAGGCACACCAGATGACTGAATGGACCTTTGAGACCATCGCCGAGCGCAACTCACTCACTGAGGGCCCGGCGTGGGATGGGACCGGCCTGCTGTACTCCCACTGCGCCGCAGACCTGACGATGAGGTGGGATCCACAGACCGGAGAGAGTTCCGTCTGGCGGGAAAATACCGGCGGCGCCAACGGGATGGTGTTTGACCATAACGGACGACTGTTTGCATGCGAGGGTAAAAACCGACGCGTAGTCGAGTACGTGTCGGGCGAACCAACCCGGTTGGTCATAGACAACTTTGATGGACGTCCTTTCAACGAGCCAAATGATTTGGCGATAGACGACCGGGGCCGAATCTGGTTCACGGATCCCAATTACGGTGGCCGCCCGTTGAGCATTCCCACGGAACAGGTTTATCGCGCCGACCCGCAACCCGACGGCAGCTACACCGTCGTTCGTGTCACCGAAGACATGAGAAGGCCAAACGGGATATTGATATCGCCTTCAGGAGATCGGCTATTCGTCGCCGACAGTGTGAGCGGCGTGAAGGCTCATCCCCGCTTCGTGTCCTACCCAATCAATCTTGACGGCTCACTCGGAGATCAGTCCACCCTGCATGACTTTGGATGGGGACGCGGTATCGACGGAATGTGCTGGGACGCCGATAACAACATCGTAGCCACCGCCGGGAGTCATATTTATGGCCCGGGCCCGATGATCTACCTATTCAACACGGACGGACGCGTCCTCGAGACGCATCGAACGCCGTCCGACATGCCTACTAACTGCCTGTTTGGCGGTCCCGGTTACGACGAACTGTTCATCACCTACGGAACCGGGACGGTACACCGGGTCCGAGACTCTGGACTGAAAGGCCGGCCGACACTTTAATCACGGAAACCCTCGGGTCCACAAAGACCGCCGCCCGGTTTCCTGTGGTGCGGTGCAACAAGATACTGTTCCTCCGGACCTCGACCTCTATTGACACCAGACGATTACGTTAATACTCTGACCGTAATTGAATATGCCCCGGGGGAGCTTGGGAATCCAGGCTGAGAGGACAGTTCACCACTGTCGACCCCTAACCTGATCTGGGTAATGCCAGCGGAGGGAGTGGTTTCCATGCCTTCTTTACCGCCCGGATTGGGCGGTTTTTTTTCGTCCCACGATGATCTCGATCGTTGGGACGGTGATTAGGAGGCTTGTGATGACCAGATGGACAGCAATTGCCAGCATGATGCTCGTACTCGCTTTCACCGTAGCGTGCGGTGAAGAAGAAGACAGCGAGCTGGTAATCATGACTCACGATAGTTTCGACATCTCCGAAACCGTTATCGATGAATTCGAAACGGACAACGACGCCACGGTTGTCATACAGAAAGCGGGCGATGCCGGAGAAGCCCTGGTACGGGCGATCCTCGAAAAAGGTAATCCGTCTGCTGACCTGTTGTACGGCATCGATAACACATATCTGGAACGTGCACTCGAGGAGAAAATATTCGATAAATACCGGTCGGATCTCCTTGACCAGGTACCTGACGAATTCGAGTTCGACAGCACCGGGCACGTTACTCCGATCGACTACGGCTACGTGAACCTGAATTACGACATTGGTTTCCTCACCGAAAATGGCCTTACCGCACCAGAAACCCTGGAAGAACTGACCGGATCCGACTGGTATGAATCGCTGGTCGTGGAGAATCCAGCTACTTCGTCTCCGGGCCTGGCTTTCTTAATCTCGACCATCGCTTACTTTGGTGAAGACGATGATTACGATTATCTGGACTTCTGGGCCGACATGAAGGCCAACGGTGTTCTTGTAAAAGACGGCTGGAGCGACGCCTATTACACCGATTTCACAATGTACGGCGGTGATAGGCCACTAGTTGTGAGCTACGCCACCAGCCCGGCCGCCGAGTTCCTCTTCTCTGAGGAGCCGATCGAATCGCCACCGACCGGCAACATCCTCATCGATAATGCCACCTTCACTCAGATCGAGGGCATAGGAATTCTCAAGGGAACAAAC
This sequence comes from Dehalococcoidia bacterium, assembly GCA_014239685.1. Taxonomy (GTDB): domain Bacteria; phylum Chloroflexota; class Dehalococcoidia; order Lucifugimonadales; family Lucifugimonadaceae. Next base: position 12,569 of record JAAZYK010000044.1, read on the forward strand.
AGCAAGACCCTTGCCAAGAAGTTCATCGACTTCGCACTCGGGACCAGGTTCCAGGAAGATTTCCCGGACAAGATGTTTGTGTACCCGGTGAATGAAAACGCCGCTACTCCTGATTCCTTTAAATTTGCCGAAGTTCCATCGCAGCCGGTCGGGATAAGTGCAGAGGAAATAGGTGAAAAGCGTGAACAGTGGATACAGGCCTGGACCAGCGTGGTCCTGCGTTAAATTCTCTTGAGGTAGCGGTCCGGGTAGTTCGCGAACGCGTTTTACCCGGGCCATGGGTTACGTGACGGTGGCGTTTCTTATCGTCGCGTGATGTGCCATCTGCCGGTAAATCAACGTGTATACAGTGGCCAATAACCCACCTGCAAACTGGCGATGGGGTTACTACGTAGTCGGATGGGACGTCTGATGACAGCTAGCCGATTACTGGTAGTCGCGCCGGTATCGTTTATCGCCGTCTTTTTTGTATATCCGCTCGTAGCGATCCTGGCGAAAAGTTTTGGCGGTGGTGACGTAGGACTGGGGCCCTTCCAGGTATTGCTTGGTGATTCCTACTACCTGGGCAGAATCTGGTTCACCATCTGGCAAGCAGCCTTTTCTACGTTCCTGACACTGGTCCTCGGCCTCCCGGTCGCCTATCTATTTGCGCGCCATGAGTTTCCGGGCAAATCATTGCTCAAAGCGTTGACCACCCTTCCGTTCATAATGCCAACGATAGTGGTGGCGATGGGGTTCGTAGCCTTGCTGGGCTCTGGAGGGCTCGTGAACACAGGGCTATCAGGTGTTTTCGGTGACAACGCGCCACAGGTCCGTATCGCTAACACTCTGACCATAATTTTCCTGGCCCACGCCTTCTACAACTATTCGATAGTTGTGAGAATCGTCTCAGCATACTGGGCTAATTTGAGTCCTCAGTTTGAGGAAAGTTCTGCGATGTTAGGGGCAGGTCGGATTCAG
>JAAZYK010000045.1 GCA_014239685.1 Dehalococcoidia bacterium
AATATGCAGGGATCATTAACGGACATATGGCCCGGGCGAACGACCATTGGAAGGCGTTCGATGCAGTCGCGGAGTCCCTTGCGATATTCCAGGGCCCTGACTCCTACATCTCGCCCGAGTGGTACGAAACTGCGCCAGCCGTGCCCACATGGAACTTTGCCGTCGTACATATGCGTGGAGCACTGGAGTTGATCGATGACAGGGAATGGCTTTCCTCCCATGTAGATGACATGGTCAGATTTCACGAGGCGAAGGCGCTCGACCACCCGCCAGAACCGAGCGATCCGGAATTCAAAGCCAAACTCCTGGGCGGGATCGTCGGTTTTCGGATGAAGGTCAAAACAATCGAGGCCAAGTTCAAGCTCAACCAGAACCGGAGCAAAGCCGACCGAGCACGAGTAGCGGAAGTACTGGACGGCTCCGGCGATCAATCTGCTGCGGGCATTGCCGCACTCATGCGAACCTACGGAGACGACTAGTCTCCGGTCGCATCCCAGCTTGAATTGATTTCCCTCACATCGATATGTCACCAGAAATCTGGTATTTGGAACCGTTACATCGCTGCCACGAAAACAATCAAGGCGCAACACAGAGTCATGGCCTGAGACCTAGGAATTTCTAAAACCAGCATCAGTCGCCGCAAGAACCGGACGTTTACGAAGAAGTCTGGTCCCAGATTTCGCCGATCGTTATTAGGTGGCAGTACAAGGTCAACTGCTCGGGTGCTTCAGTAACTCTGGAGCCGTCTTACATGACTTATCTTCCTGAGTACATGGAAAACCCGAACAGGGACACGCGGTGTATCCTGCCGACCCGCGTGCCCGGGCTTTAGAACATCCCATGTCAGCGCGATCGAAACCTTTGAATTGGGAGGCAACCAAATGAAAGCGGCCGTCTACAAAGGCAACCAGCGCTTCGAAATCGAAGAGATCCCAACGCCCACAGCTGGGCCAGACCAAGTGGTTGTAAAAGTCCACTTCTGCGCGGTATGCGGTACCGATGTTCACGCCTTCCTGTATGACGTAGCGCCTCCCGGTACTGTGCTCGGCCACGAGTTTGCCGGTGATGTCGTTGAAGTTGGTTCCGCTGTCACAAAGTGGAAAGTCGGCGATAGAGTGATCGGCGGCGGCGGCGACCCGCCGGCCGGGCAGGAACCCTTGACACGTACACACCCGCGCTACAACTACCGGAAGATGGGATTCCCTGAAGGCTCAATCCGTGGTTACGCTGAGTTCGTCCTGATGGAGGAGTGGCAGCCCATCCTGATCCCGGACGGGATCACCGACGAAGAGGCTGCTATGTGTGAGCCGACGGCAGTTGCGATCCACGCTGTCCGCAACTCCGATATCAAGCTCGGCGATAGTGTCGGCATCCTTGGTGCCGGACCTATCGGGCTTCTGACTTTGCAGGCCGCGAAGGCCGCCGGAGCAAGCGCCGTGTACGTCTCCGAACCGGCCCCTGAACGTGGGCGTGTGGCTCTTAATCTGGGCGCCGATGCCGTGATTAATCCCCTCGAGCAAGACCTTCAGACAGAGATCGACGCATTGACGGAAGGGCGCGGCCCCAACATCGTGTTCGACTGCGCAGGATTCCCGTCCACACTGGACCAAGCGTTCAACATCGTCCGCCACACGGGACAGGTCGTCCTCGTGGCCGTGCCGTGGGAAGAACTACCGCTGCGGCCAGTCGACTGGATGGCGCGCGAGATTAGCTTCAAGGCAAGTTGGGGTTCGCTGCCCGGTGACTGGCACCGAGCAATCGGATTAATGGCGTCCGGCAAGTTAAGCGTGAAGCCACTCATCGGCGATGTGGAATCCATCCCGCTCGAGGGAATGCAAGAAGCCTTCGAAGGCCTTACAAAGCCAAGCAATCAGCTTCAAGTAGTAGTGCGACCGTGACATCACTTCCCCAGGCGGGAGAGGGCCAGGATGAGGTAGTTCATTCCCGGCGGGAAGGAAGATACGAGCGCGCTGCCCAAATCAAACTGACCTCTTCTTGAAGCGGTCCGACACAAGCTAGGATTAACGTCATCGACGATACCGCCTCACGGGGCAAGTCAATGGAGAATCTGGTTTCTGTAGAACTGGGACCTCCCACATTCGGAATAAGCGGCTCTAATGCGGTCGGTAACGGGAAGCAATCGGCATCCTTCGGTCCCGTCCGAAGGCTAGCTGTGTGATCTTGACGCCTGGGGGCGACTGCCTTCGCTTGTACTCGTTACGATCCACCATCTGCAGGACTCGCCGCACCGTCGACTCATTACCGCCGTCCAACCTGTCCTCTTCGGCGATAATCTCGGGAGCATCCCAAAGATCCTCGATGTAGTGCTCGAGAATCCGGTCTAGGATCTCGTAGGGCGGGAGCGAGTCACTATCCAATTGATCCGGTCGTAATTCCGCGCTCGGCGGCTTGTCGATCACCGAGCGCGGAATCGGCGTGCCTTGCCCAGCCCCGTTCCGGTACTCACACAACCGGAACACCAGAGTCTTTGGCACATCCTTAATCACCGCGTAACCGCCCGCCATATCGCCGTACAGTGTGGCGTATCCAGTGGCGAACTCGGACTTGTTGCCAGTTGTCAGCACGAGATACCCGAATTTGTTCGAGATTGTCATGATCACATTGCCGCGCACGCGCGATTGGACATTCTCCTCGGCTACGTTCGGATCCGTGCCCCGTAACTTTTCTTCAAGAATTTCTTCAAACGCAGCGTGCGCTGGTTCGATAGGCAGATTCCAGAGTTGTATGCCAAGTCGTTTGGAGAGATCCTCAGCATCGGTAACGGAGCCGTCAGAGGAATAGCGAGAAGGCAGGGCGACGCAGAGCACGTTCTCCGCACCCAGCGCGTCTACGGCGATAACCGCCGTCAGGGTCGAATCTATACCACCAGAAAGCGCGATCACCGCCTTCTTAAAGCCGCTCTTTCGGGCGTAATCGCGCGTCCCGAGGACTAACGCACCGTACACCTCTGCCTCCTCACTAAGACGCTTTTGGGGGGGCGATGTCTGCATAGAATCGGTCGGTTTCGGGGCTGACGACAAGTCACGGGTTAACGAAAGCTTCGAGGCGTTACCGATCGCCGCTAGTTCTCGGGAACTTGGTCCGCTCCAATCGCTGCCGGCCCGCATATTGGACACGCGATCGAGGTCAACGTCGACAACAAGCAGGTCTTCGGAGAATCGCTCACCTTCGGCGATAAGCGACCCATCGGGGCCGTACACAAGACTTGTGCCGTCAAACACCAACTCGTCCTGCCCACCGACCTGATTTACGTAGCAGGCGAATATCTGGTTCCGGCGCGCCAGGTCACTGATTAGTTCTCGTCGCACGCCGTCCTTACCGCGCTCAAAGGGTGAGGCATTGATGTTGATGTTGATCTCGGCCCCTAAGGAACGTTCAACTTCGGCAGGACCGATCGGCTCCCATACGTCTTCACAGATGCTCATGCCGATCCGGACGCCTCCGAAATCGATCACCGGGCACTCAGCCCCGCGCTCGAAATAGCGCTCCTCGTCAAAGACCCCGTAATTGGGCAGATGAATCTTCCGGTACACGGATGCAATAGCACCCTCATGTAGGAAAGCCGCGGCGTTGTACGCTGGTTCGCCTCGTTTAGACGACCCGTCCACAAACCCGACGATGGCAGCTATGCCCTGGGCCTCTGAGGCCACGCGCTCCAGCGCCGTAAGATTGTCGTCGACAAATCTGTGGTGCAGTACAAGGTCCTCCGGCGGGTAGCCGGTAATCGCCAGCTCCGGGAACGCCACCAGTTCTGCCCCATGCTCGCGCGCCTTTGCCATCGAGTCGATGATCAGCCGGGCGTTGCCGTCTATATCGCCGACCGCGGTGTTCACCTGTGCCAGCGCTATGCGGAGTGTCCGCACGTACCCGAACTCCTTACGCGACCTGTGGACGTCGATTCTTCAAAACCCGATTCACTTCCCCGTCTTAATAATCCTCGGGCCGGACCTTATACGCCACCCCGGACGTATCCCGTCACACGCGGCAGCGAGGTCTGGCCCATGACCCAGGCGTCCACCCCGCGGGCCGTTCTGCGGCCACCTGCGATTGCGTGCACCACGAGCGACTGCCCGCGCTGCATGTCGCCACCGGAAAAAACACCGTCGACCGAGGTCATGAAGTTGCTGTCGGTTGCCACGTTACCGCGCTCGTCCAACTCAACGCCGAGGTCCGAAAGCAGCCCACCCTGTTCCCCGTGGAGGAAGCCCATAGCCAGCAAGAGTAGCTCCGTCTCGACCGTGAACTCGGAGTCCGGAACCTCGACCATCTTCGGGCGTCCACCATCCGGAACCGGCTCCCAGTTCACACGGACTGCAGTCAGGCTCTTGAGCTTGCCGTTCTCGCCGTTCAGGCGCTTCGTCAAGATGTCGTAATCGCGAATACCACCTTCTTCGTGCGCCGTCGAAGTGCGGAAAGTCATCGGCCACTGCGGCCACGGGTTCGTATCGTTGTCTCGTTCGGTCGGAGGAATCGGCAGCAATTCGTACTGCCAGGTCTCCAGTGCCCCCTGGCGATGGGAGGTCCCGAGGCAGTCCGCGCCTGTGTCGCCGCCGCCAAGGATCACGACGTTCTTACCCTCTGCGGTGATCGTGTCGTCGGGCCCGAACTCAGCGCCCTGGTTACGGCGGTTACTTTGCTTCAGATAATCCATGGCAAAGTGAACACCGTCCAGTTCGCGTCCGGGCACCGGAAGGTCTCTTGGGACAGTTGCTCCGCCACACAGAACAATGGCGTGGAAATCGGCCTTGAGTTGATCTGTCGGGTAGTCCCGACCGACCCATGTCGAAGTGCGAAACTCGACCCCCTCGTCCTCCATCTGTTTCACACGTCGACTGACTACCGTTTTCTCGAGCTTGAAGTGAGGGATTCCGAGGGTCAGGAGTCCGCCAATCACCTCGTCTCGCTCAAACACTGTGACAAGGTGGCCGGCACGATTGAGCTGCTGTGCTGCGGCGAGTCCGGCGGGTCCGGAGCCGATGACAGCGATCTTTTTTCCGGATCGATGTGAAGGTGGTTCGGGCTTGATCCAGCCCTCCTCCCAGCCCCTCTCGGAGATCGACTTCTCGATCATCTCAATCGCGACGGGATTTTGGTTGATGTTTAGTGTGCAAGCCGCCTCACACGGAGCCGGGCAGATCCTGCCGGTGAACTCCGGGAAGTTGTTGGTGGCGTGCAGCTCTGAAAGCGCCGCCTCCCAGTCACCCGAGTAGACCAGGTCGTTCCAGTCTGGGATCAGGTTGCCGAGTGGGCAACCCATAGACGAGTTACAGAAGGGGACGCCACAATCCATGCAGCGCCCGGCTTGGGAACGCGCCTGATGCTCCGACCAGTTCGCGTACACCTCACGCCAGTCTGCCAGCCGGTCTGCCACGGATCGCTTGTCTGGCAGTTCACGTTCCCATTCCATGAAGCCGGTCGTTTTACCCATATCTGTTTATTAGTCTCCGGCCGTTGCGGCCTGCTCGGAGCGTTCACGTTGAATCCGTGCGTACGCTTCCGGCATTACTTTTTTGAACAGGCGGCGCGAGGTCTCCCAGTCGCCGAGAATCCGCTCGGCGACTGTGCTTCCTGTATGACGCTGATGGTTCTGGAGGAGTTCCTGTAACTCGGCCTCGTCTTCGGAGCCTTCGACGACGTTTTCTAGGCTTGCCATATCAGGATTGAACCGCGAAGAGAAGGTGTCATTCGGGTCGTAAATGAACGCCACGCCTCCACTCATTCCAGCGGCAAAGTTACGCCCGGTCGGGCCGATCACGACGATCGTTCCGCCGGTCATGTACTCGGCCCCGTGGTCGCCAATTCCCTCGACCACGGCGCGTGCGGCGCTGTTGCGCACGGCGAAACGCTCGCCTGCTTTTCCACGTATGTAAGCCTCACCGCCGGTCGAGCCGTAAAGAGCAACGTTGCCGATAATAATGTTTTCTTCCGGTAGGAATGAAGAACCCTTGGGCGGTACGACGACGATGCGTCCCCCTCCAAGTCCCTTCGCAAAGTAGTCGTTCGAGTCTCCCTCGAGCCGGAACGAGACCCCAGCTGCGAGGAATGCGCCGAAGCTCTGGCCAGCTGAGCCTTTGAATGTGTAACGGATGGTGTCATCTGGCAGCCCACGGACCCCGTACTTTCTGGCGATCTGCCCGCTAAGCATCGTCCCGACAACACGGTTCGAGTTCCTTATAGGGAACTCGGCCTCCACGGGCGTTTCGTTCTCCAACGCCATGGTGGCCCGTTCGATCAAGAGATGATCCATAGCGTTTTCTAGTCCGTGTTGCTGCTCCTCGCAGTGGTATAGCGCCACGCCCTCAGCGGGCTCGGGCTTGTACACAAGGTTGTCCAGGTTAAGGCCCCGCGCCTTCCAGTGATCGACGGCACGTCGAGACTCGAGCTTGTCCACCCTGCCGACCATCTCATTGACCGTTTTGAAGCCGAGTTTCGCCATGTATCCACGAAGGCTCTCGGCGAGCATCATGAAGTAGTTGATGACAGATTCAGGATCCCCGGCAAACTGCTTGCGAAGCTCCGGGTCCTGGGTGGCGACGCCCACCGAGCAGGTGTTCAGGTGGCATTTGCGTAGCATGATGCAGCCCATGACCACCAGCGCAGCCGTCGCCACGCCCCACTCTTCAGCGCCCAGTAGCGTGGCTATAGCCACGTCACGGCCGGTCTTTATCTGGCCGTCCGTCTGGACGACAATCCGGCCGCGCAGGCCATTCTGGACCAGAACCTGCTGAGTCTCTGCGACGCCAAGTTCCCAGGGCAGACCAGAGTGCTTGATTGAGGACAGTGGAGATGAACCGGTCCCGCCGGAATCGCCGGAGATCAAAACCACGTCGCCGTGCCCTTTTGATACCCCGGCAGCAATGATTCCGACGCCGACCTCGGAAACGAGTTTCACGTGGATACGCGCCTCGGGGTTCACGTTTTTAAGGTCGTGAATGAGTTGCGCTAGGTCCTCGATAGAGTAGATATCGTGGTGAGGCGGGGGCGATATCAGGCCAACCCCCGGCGTCGTACCACGGATGTCGGACATGTATTCCGTAAGTTTGGAGCCAGGGATCTGGCCACCCTCACCCGGCTTGGAACCCTGCGCCATCTTTATCTGAAGATCCGTAGCGTTGACCAGGTACTCTGGCGTCACGCCAAAGCGGCCAGACGCGACCTGCTTCATGCGACTAGAACGGTCATCGCCGTTGGCGTCTAGTGTGTAGCGCGCCCGGTCTTCGCCGCCCTCGCCGGTGTTGGAGCGAGCGCCCATCCGGTTCATCGCAATAGCCAGTGTCTCGTGCGCCTCCCGGCTGATGGAACCGAGAGAGATTGCGCCGGTTGCAAACCGTTTGACGATTGACTCCGCGGACTCCACTTCGTCCAGCGGAACGCCTCCGTCTGAGTCGAACTTGAAATCAAGCAACCCGCGGATCGTTGCGAGCCGTTCAGACTCGTCGTCTGCGGACTTCTCGAACAGTGAATAGGTGTGTGCGTTATTGGACTTAGACGCGTGCTGGAGCAACCCAATGGCGTCCGGGTCGTACATGTGCTTCTCGCCGGTGCCGCGCCACAGGTAAAGGCCACCTATCTCCAGTGCCAGACGGCCCGGGAGCGTCGTTTCTGGGTAAGCCCGTGCGTGGTTGTCCAGCAAGTCGCCGGCGATCTCTTCAAGGCCGATCCCCGAGATACGGGTCGGCGTCCATGTGAAGTACTCGTCGATCAGCTCGTCGGAGAGTCCAAGACTCTCAAATATCTGCGCACCCTGATAACCCTGTAGGGTTGAGATGCCCATCTTGGACATCACCTTCAAGACACCCTTTTCGATCGCTTTGGCGAAGTTGTACTCGACCGTCAGTTGGTCCGGCAACTTACGTTCGTCGGCCGTGTCCCGCTCACGTAACCCGGCCAGCGTCTCGAACGCAAGGTAAGGGTTAACCGCCGATGCGCCGTACCCGTACAGGGTCGCGAAGTGGTGGTTCTCACGTGGCTCGCCGGACTCAACGATTATGTCCAACTGTGTTCGCGTCTTGTTGCGGATCAGGTGGTGGTGTACTGCACCAACCGCCAAAAGTATGGGAATGTACGAATGGTCCACATCCACACCGCGGTCGGAAAGCACGATCAGAGTGTAGCCATCTGCTGCGGCCAGATCCGCCTCGGCACGTATCCGGTCCAGCGCGTTTCGAAGGCCCTGAACGCCGTCAGCGACCGGGAAGAGGGTTGAAATACTCTTCGTCCGTAAACCCGGGCGATCCAGCGCCTTGATTTTCGCGAGTTCCGAGTTCAAAAGTACCGTTCGGTCGATGCGGAGTAGACGTGCGTGTTCTGGAGATTCCTGGAACAGCCCGCCGCGCTTGCCGGTCGGGATCGATACCTGCGTTACAAGTTCTTCACGGATGGCGTCCAACGGCGGGTTGGATACCTGTGCGAACAACTGCTTGAAATAGGTGAACAGGGGCTGCGGGCGATCTGAAAGAACGGCCAGGGGCGTGTCGTTGCCCATCGACCCGATTCCCTCTGCGCCCTCGCGTCCCATCGGTGCGATCAGGATCCGCAGATCCTCCTGCGTGTAACCAAACGCCTGCTGGCGCGTCACAAGCGTCTCCAAGTCGATCCCCGGTATGGTGGCCGCCGGGGCGTCTGGCAGATCGTCCAGGATTACCCGCTCCTGCTCTAGCCACTCCCCGTAAGGTTGTTGAGCGGCAAGATTGTCCTTGATCTCGTCGTCTCCGACGATGCGGCCCTCTTCGAGGTCCAACAAGAACATGCGACCGGGTTCGAGACGTCGTTTCTCTGCGATTCGATCTGGCTCGATCTCAAGCACGCCGGCCTCGGACGACATAACAAGAAGCCCGTCTTTGGTGATGTAGTAACGGAACGGCCGCAGGCCGTTCCTGTCGAGAACTGCGCCGACCTTGCGGCCATCGGTGAACGCGATCAACGCCGGACCGTCCCACGGCTCCATCACGCCACCGTGGTACTCGTAAAAGTTCTTCCGGGGCTGGCTCATCGATTCGTGGCCATACCACGACTCGGGGATCATCATCGCAGCGACGTGCTCCACGCTCCGGCCGCCGATGTTGAGCAGCTCGAACACCTCGTCGAGCGACGCCGTGTCGCTTGCCGCCATGGCGTTAACCGGCGCCAGCTTTGATACGTCGTCTCCGAACACATCGGAGGTAAAGGACTGCTCCCGTGCTGCCATCCAGTTACGGTTGCCGCGCACGGTGTTGATTTCGCCGTTGTGGCACAGGTAGCGGTAGGGGTGTGCCAGCTTCCACTCGCCCAGCGTGTTAGTGCTGAACCGGGAGTGAACGAGGGCGAAAGCAGATGTCACGTCCTGCTCTCTGAGGTCCGGGAAGAATCCCTCAAGCTGCTCGGTCATCATCAACCCCTTGTAAACGATCGTCCGAGAGGACAGGCTGCAGACGTAGAACACGTCTAAGTCCTGCTCCGGAACGGTCTCGGTCAGGGCAACGATGCGGCGCTCGATTTCTTTTCGGGCGATATACAGACGCCGCTCAAAAGCATCACCGTCAACGCCGTTTTCTGAGGTTCCTGGCTCGACGATGAACACCTGTCGGATGACCGGCATCACCTCGCGGGCCAGGTAGCCTATGGCTGTAGGATCGGTCGGGACATCACGCCAGCCGAGGACGGAAAGACCCTCGTGAGCCAACCCGGCCACTATCTCGGCCTCCACGCTTGACCGCAAATCGTTTTCCTGCGGAAGGAACACCATGGCTACGCCGTAGTGCTGGGCCTCCGGAAGCTCAAAACCCAGTTTGTGCGTGACGCGCTTGAAAAAACTGTGCGGTGTCTGGATCAGGATGCCGGCCCCGTCGCCGGTTTCCGGGTCGGACCCGGTAGCGCCGCGGTGCCCGAGATTGACGAGAACCTCGAGCGCCTGCTCGATAAGCTTGTGATTGTCCGAACCGTCGATGTTTGCAACCATTCCAACGCCACAGGCGTCACGCTCAAAAGCCGGGTCGTACAAACCTGCCTTTCGCATCTTTTTGAAATGTTCAGGCGCGACCGGAGCGTGGCCCGCAGGTAGGCCATGTGTTGCGCAGAGCGTCTGGTTGGTATCGGTCGTTGTAACGGGGTCTTGCATGGATGTAAAAGCGGTCTCTCTGTTACGGATACGGAAGGCCAAATCGTATCGGCCATACCGGATTGCGTTCTAGTTACGTTTTATCAAAGAACCTTTAGGTAACGGTCGACCTCGTATCCGGTCACCGTGGCCTCGAACTCACGCCACTCGATCTCTTTGTTGCGTATGAAGTTGTCGAAAATAGAATCGCCGAGAGCCTCACGAACGAGATCGCTATCCCTGAGCAGTTCAAGAGCCTGGCCGAGGTTGCTTGGAAGTCTTGAAATACCGGCACTGGCTCGCTCCGACGTCGACATGCTGTCGACGTCGGTCGTGACGGGTTCACCAAGGTCGTAACCTTCTTCCATTCCCTTTATCCCGGCGGCGAGCATCACGCTGAAGGCCAGGTAAGGATTACATGCTGAGTCGGGCGCCCTGTACTCGATACGGACGGCCTCGGCGCGACCCTGGTACGGAGGAACACGGACGAGATCGCCCCAGTTTCCGCCCGTCCAGACGCTGTACGCAGGGGCTTCAGTCCCAGGTACCAGCCGTTTGTACGAGTTGACCCACTGGTTGGTCACTGCAGTGATCTCAGGCGAGTGCCTGATCAAACCGGCCAAGAAGCTGCGGCCTTCGGACGAAAGATGAAGTGGGTCGTCTTCGTCAAAGAAAGCGTTTTGTTCGCCCTTGGCAAGTGAGAGATGGCAGTGCATTCCGCTTCCGTTTTCGCCGTTCATGGGGCGGGGCATGAAGCTCGCATAAACGTCGTGCTGGGAAGCGATCTCCTTCACAACAACGCGATACGTGATGACCGTGTCTGCCATGGCAAGGGCGTTCTGGTGGCGAAGGTCTATCTCATGCTGACCCGGAGCTACCTCGTGATGGCTGTGTGCCACCGGGATGCCGAGTTCCTCAAGTGACAGAACAGTTTCGCGTCGCAGGTCCGGTCCTGCGTCGGCGGAGGTCTGGTCAAAATAGCCGCCCTGGTCGACCGGGACGACCGAGTCAGAGTCCTTCAGATAAAAGTACTCAAGCTCCGGCCCGACGTAGAACGAGTAGCCCTTATCTGAGGCTCGCTGGATGTTGCGTCGTAGTACGTTACGGGGATCGCCATCAAATGGCGTTCCGTCCGGCCGCAAGATGTCGCAGAACATGCGTGCCACGGCGTTCTCACGCGGCCTCCACGGAAGTAATTGCCATGTGGTCGGGTCTGGCATGGCAATCATGTCAGATTCATCCGACCGCGCGAAACCGGCGATCGAGGAGCCGTCTATCGTCGCCCCGCGATCAAGCACCTCCTCCAGTTCATCGATCGTGATGGCAAAGCCCTTGAGCGTGCCAAGAATATCGGTAAACCAGAGGCGAATGAACTTCACGTCAAGCTCATTTGCAGAGTGCAAAACGTAGCTCGTTGCGGCCTGGTCTGGGGTCAGATTCATCAAGACTGTCGTGTATGGTGATGGGTGAGTGTGTAGACCGTCGTACAGGAAATTCTGCGCTGCACCTGTTACGTTTTCGTGTCCTCAAGCGGTGGTTGTTGCGCAACCGAATCGTTGTGCGGGCGGGCCGGAATTACCGGGTCTGGCCCCTCGCGGGCGCGTAACAAAGAGGCTTATAGCTAAGAACCGAAGCGGCGAGTATCAGACATTGTGAAACTTTTGTCAAAGTTTGGCGATGGGGCGCGAACCCAGTTATCTGCCAGTTTTTACTCGTGATTTCGCCATCCGGCGGACCGGGGATCACCCCGGAACCAGGAAACCGATGTTCTAAACCGGCATCGTCCGGTTGCTGTACTCACGGCCGAACTTCGCCGCCTGTTCGTTACCGCCGACGATCATCGTGCCCTCGTCAATCAGCTTCTTTGTGGCCTCCTCGATTGTCAGATTCGGATCATTCCAGCCACACAGAAACTTGATATTGTTGCGGTCGTACGCTGCCTTAATGCGCTGCCGTGCGGCTTCCATCTCCGGAGCGTATGGTGGGTCGTGGGCGTCGCCGTTTCCGAACGACATGCCCATGTCGCCGGGGCCCCATTCACCGAACGATATGCCGGGTATGGCGGCTATCTCATCGCAGTTAGCCAGGCACTCGCGGTCCTCGATCTTTAGCCCTAGGATGATCTCGCCCTCTGGGTTAAGTGGCCAGGGGTCTGCGATCTTCGTGTATGTGACCGGGTCTACGCCCCAGATTTGGGCGGGGAACTGCTGTCCGCCGGCGCCGCGCTGGCCCTGAAGTAAGCCCTTGCCAACCCCGATGCTCTGGAACGGGTAGCGGGTGGACTCCACAAACGCCTGCACGGCGTCCGGCTGTCGAGTATGCGTATGTAGGATGCCGTGTACACCGGTCGAAAGAGCATGCCGTACCTGCCAAGAGTTAGCCCACATCTCTTCACGAGTTCGGCAATTTGAAGGCAAGGTCACCATTACGGTCGGGGTTCGATGTCCACTTCGGGTCGGTCCCGCGTCCGCAAGTCCCTGCATGAAGGCCCGGAGCCCGACCATATCGAATGGCGCGTGCTCGAAGTCCGTGAGGAGGTAGTCGGCCCACGTGTCTGACATTTTCGTGCCGTTATCGTACGAGAGCTCGCCGGTGCTTTCGTGGTAAACAGGCTGACCCTGTTCCCAAAGTTCGATAACACGATTAATTCGGGGCATATACCCGTCCTTTGGCCCGGTCGGGCAGCTATTTACATAACGTTATTTAATGCGCTGACTTTTGACGGATAGCGCTGTTGGTTTCTAAATGGAACCATGGCCGTCCGGCCGTATTTGTGCTTAGCAATAAAAACTGTATCTGATCTCGATCACGATCAATCCAGCTCAAGAGTATTGAAATAACTGCCCGGAAGTGCCCTAAATGATTGTCCCACTGGAGCTGTAGGCTCCGCTTCTTGCTTCGCTTGACGCTCTGCACCGTTCCAAGAGCACATTCTGGGCTTTTTCTACGTTTGCTGCCGAGCCACCCCAGGTCTTAAGAGCTGTCGCAACTAGGGCTCTCCCGTACGAGAAGGTGATCTCCCAGGGCGCGCCTTCGTCCTCCGCTAAACGGTTAATGGCATCAAGGTTCAGCGTAGCTTCTTCATCGCCCTGTCCTCCGGATAGAAATGCGATGCCCGGGACTTCGGCAGGAACGTTCTGCTTCAGGCAGTTGAGCGTGCGTTCGGCTACTTCCGCCGTAGTAGCGCGGTCCGGAGCCTCGTGTCCGGAAATAACCATATTCGGCTTTAGGATCATCGCGCTCAAGTCCACGCCCTGCGCCGCCAGTTCATCGAAGGTCCGGGCGAGGGTGCGCTCGGTGGCGGTGTAACAGTCGTCAATCGAGTGCGACCCGGTCATGAGGATCTCGGGCT
>JAAZYK010000046.1 GCA_014239685.1 Dehalococcoidia bacterium
GCCATTATCGAAGGCGTCATGATTCGTGGGGCAAGCGACGCCGTCGTTGCCGTGCGCAAGCCGGACGGCGAGATCATGGTCCAGCCACTCCCACAAAGTAAATTATGGCTGAGCCGTTGGCGTCGCATCCTCTTTTTACGCGGTATAGCAGTGCTCGCCGAAACGCTGACGCTTGGTATGAAGGCGCTCGCCGTTTCTGCCAACGCCGCCATTCCTCAGGAAGATGAGGCAAAAGACGGCGAGATGCCGGGAGAAGAGACGCTGGGCGGACTGGCACTTGGAGGAATGATCGCTTTATCCCTCACGCTCGCGATCGCTATCTTCTTCATCATCCCCCTGTTCCTTTCACGTGGCCTTGAGTCGTTCGGCTGGAACTACTGGGCTGCGAACGCCGGAGAGGGCGGGATCAGGATCCTGCTTTTTCTTGCGTACATCTGGCTAATCGGCAGGATGTCAGACATCCAACGCCTGTACGGCTATCACGGTGCAGAGCACATGGCAGTCCATGCCCACGAGAACGGCGATCCGTTGACTCCGGAGGGCTTACGACTTCACCCTACTGCTCACTCCCGATGTGGAACGGCGTTCCTGCTGACCGTGGTGTTCGTCTCGATCGTCGCCTTCATGTTCTTCCCACGCGATCCGTTGTGGATCCACTTCGCATCCCGGATAGTTCTAATCCCGGTGGTCGCGGCCGTGAGTTACGAAATCATTCGCTTCAATGGACGACATTCGCACTGGTGGTGGGTCCAGGTTGTGGCATGGCCCAGCCTCCTACTTCAGAATTTGACTACGAAACAGCCAGACGACGGACAGTGTGAGGTAGCCATCGCATCCATCCAGGCCGCGATAGCGCTGGATAACGGGGAGTCTGTCTTTACGGGAACGCCGGTTCCATTGGTTCCTGAGAACACGTGCGGGGCCAGCACGGCCGAATAACTCGGCGGCACCATGTCCGTTCTCTTTACTTCCAATTATTGAGCCTCTACGGGCCTCGACGGGAGCGTAGTTCTGACCACACGTCGTCTGGAGAGACTTCGGCCGCCGATAGTAACACCAGGGTGTGATAGAGCATGTCGGCAGTTTCAGACGCGATCCTATCGCGCCCCCCTCGCACTCCGGCGATGGCCGTCTCGCCAGCCTCCTCGACTACCTTCTGGGCAATCCTATCGACACCATCTCTAAATAGTTGGGATGTGTATGAATTCTCGCTCGGGTTGGCCTTACGGTCTTCGATCACCGCGAATAGCCGGGAGATCTCCCCAGGACCCATCCGCTCGACTGATTCCGCCTGAGCTAACGCACCGGTATCCAGATCTGTGTGGAAACAACTGGCCTCCCCGGTGTGGCACGCGGGCCCAATCGGTTCAGCCTGAACGACTACGGTGTCGCCATCGCAGTCCAGTGACACGGATCGGACCTTCAGGTAGTTCCCTGAAGTCTCGCCCTTGTGCCACAGTTCCTGTCGGCTCCGGCTGTAGAACCAGACGTCCGGGCCTTCAATAGTCCGCCGCAACGCTTCGGCGTCCATATAGGCCAGCGTAAGGACACGGCCATCACCTGCGTCCTGAACGATCGCCGGGATGAGCCCCCTATCGTCAAAGGTCAGAGTCGCCGCCATATTGTGTTCCCTCAGCAAACGCAGCCTTGATTATTACGACTTGTAAGTCGTGATTAAAAATATCAGATCAAAAGTATTGGGCCAGACATCCAATGCACGGAAACTGCTACCGAAATAACCCACGCAATGCCTGTGTTGGGTTAAACGCCCATTTCACCGGAGCACTATCCCAAAAAATCCAAGTGCATTTTATGCTCGGTCAAACAGCTCTACGAGCTCCATCAAACTGGTGATTTCTTTCGTCGGCATGGCGTCATCGGGACCGCGTCGGGCCTCGGTCCTGTTGATCCAGATCGTCGACGCACCGACTTCGGAGCCACCCCGTATATCGTCGTAAAGATGGTCACCCACGTACCAGGACTTGCCCGGGGCGACATCCATCGCCGCAAACATATGTTTAAACGCACCTGGGTGCGGTTTGTACACCGCGGCCGATTCCGAAGACTCAACGACCTCAAATTTGGAGGTCAAACCATACTCGTCAAGCATCGGGCGGAGGAACGCGTCGTCGGCGTTCGAGAAAACGCCTAGAGGGACACGGCCACTAAGTTCCGAGAGCGCGTGCACTGTCTCCGGGAACGGGTCCCGATGTGACATGTGCGTGACGGACCGACGGGCTGCGTTAACGGCATTCCCAGGGATCTTGTCCTGCTCGAACACCTTCTCAAAACACTCACGCCACGCCGTCTCGTAGCTCTTGAAAGGCGGTGAACTTTCTGGATCCTCCATGTTCGTACGCCATTCACGGAAGCCAACCTCGAACTTCTTCCAACGCGTCCACAAATCTGCGCCGGTAATATCCAAACCCTGCTCTTCAGCGATTTGCTGGAATGCTCGCTTCCAGGCATTAGTGTCGTTCAAGAACAATGTGTCGTACACGTCGAACATGATGGCGTCGGGTTTCTGGTGTGATTTCATGCTGAGACTCAGGGTCCTTTTATGGCGCGTAAGTGAACGATGCCTAACAGATTGCGCCGGTCGGCATCGTTATGTTGATTAAATCTACCCCGGAGTGGTCGGTAAACGCACGGGAAGACCGCGGTTTGATAGGTACTGTTTGGCCTCTGCGACTGTGTATTCTCCGAAGTGGAAAATACTTGCAGCCAGAACGGCGTCGGAACGTCCCTCATAAAGGGCGTCGTACATGTGGTCGAGATTTCCTGCGCCGCCGCTTGCGATCACCGGAATACTGACCGCGTCGGATATGGCACGGAGAAGTTCCAGGTCGTACCCGTCTTTCTGGCCATCAGTGTCCATGCTGGTGATGAGAATCTCTCCAGCGCCCAACTCCGCTCCGTGCTGCGCCCACTTGACGGCGTCTTGAGCGGTCAGATTTCGTCCGCCGTGAGTGAACACACGCCACGGGGAATTTGCGACCAAGTCCGGTCGGTTCTCAAGAGTGAAATCGCAAGGCGTATCGACGCGTTTGGCGTCGATGGCGAGAACTATGCACTGTGCTCCGAACTCGTCGGAAGCTTCCCGGATCAACTCCGGCCGGTTGATGGCAGCCGTGTTCATAGAAACTTTGTCTGCACCCGCTTCTAGCATCCGCCGAACATCTTCTACCGATCGTATGCCGCCTCCAACCGTAAGTGGGATAAACACCTCGGACGAAACCCGTTTAACCACTTCCACCATAGTGTCCCGGTCATCGGAGCTGGCGGTTATGTCCAGAAATACCAGTTCATCGGCACCGGCTTCGTTGTAAAAACGGGCCATCTCGGCGGGATCACCGGCGTCGCGCAAGTTTACAAAGCTGACGCCTTTGACAACCCGTCCGCTGTCGATGTCAAGGCACGGGATAATTCGGTGGGCAAGCATATCTGCCTACTTTTCGACTAGGACCAGATACCTTGATTTGCCGATTACACGCCGGGCTTTTATGGGTAATTTAATCTTATCGATCAGCTTCTCGACGTCTTCCAAAGCTATCCGTTCTTTCAGTGCTGGCCCGACGGTCATTTCCTCTTTCTTCCACTCCATGATGACGATCCATCCGCCTTTCTTAACGATCCGTTTCACGTCACGGATCAGGCGTGTGGGAGAAGAGGTCTCGTGCAGTACGTTAGAAAGCAGAGCGATATCAACGGACGCGTCAGCAAGCGGAATTTTGGCTTCCTCGGACAGCACCGTTTCGATGTTGTTGACGCGTACCGTTTCAGCCTGTTTTACGACAATGTCCAGCATTCCTTGCTGCACATCTATGGCATAAACCTTGCCGTCGTACAGGTACTTGGCAAGTGGGACACTGAAATAACCCGGTCCCGAGCCTATGTCCGCGACCGTCATATCTGTCCGAAGCGGCAACTCGGCGATGAGGAGATTCGGGTCAACGGCGCCGGGGTCCGATTTTGATAACAGGATGTCAGCGCGTTCGACCGGGAACTTTGTCGGCATAAATGTATCTGTCTCTACTCACTGATCAGGAATGCGCCTGGATCGCGGAGACGGCCCCCGCCAGATCAATAGCGCCGGTATAGATGGCCTGGCCGAGCACCGCCCCATCGACTCCAAGCTCTTTGAGCTTGAGTAGGTCGTCGATCGAAGAGATGCCGCCAGCTATAAGGATACGACAGGTAGTGTTGTTCAGTATCTCAGCCGCGGCAGCAAAGTTGGGGTGCGTCATGGTGGCATCTCGGTTGATATCTGTGTACTGGATACGTGAAACGCCTAGATCGGCCATATTTCGCACCATGTCCAGCGCCCGAATACCCGAAGAGGCGGTCCACCCACGCGTGGATACGACGCCGTCACGAGCGTCTATTCCGACGACCACGCACTCGGTTCCTAGATCGGTAATAGCGGCTTGGACCTCTTCCGGCGCTTCGACCGCGGTCGTACCAAACACCACCCTCGCCACGCCGTCCTCAATTAGCGCAGCGGCGGTTCGAACGTCCCTTATGCCACCAGAAACCTGTACGGGGATCGTAGCAGCGGCGGTCATCTCTGAGACCACTCCGGCGTTGGTACGTGTGCCGCCAAGCGCCCCGTCCAAGTCAACAATGTTCACACGAGTCGCACCCGCGGCTTCAAAACGCCGCAATACCGACAGGGGATCGTCATCGAACACGGTTTCGCGAGCATAGTCACCCTGGTGGAGGCGAACACACTTGCCGCCTCGCAGGTCGATCGCAGGTATCACATCCATAAAACGACGCTTTGGGGGGGAATTAACACTCGAATGAGACCACCTGTGACGCAGCAATGTCAGCTACGTGGCGTACGAAATTTGTATATATCTGGAGCCCACGATCCGCGCTCTTCTCGGGGTGGAACTGGGTGGCTATGAGTTCACCCTTCACCAGGGCGGCGCAAACAGGTCCCCCGTACTCGGTCGTGGCAGCGCTATCGGCAGGATTTGACGGCAGGCAGTGGAAGCTGTGGACAAAGTAAAAATACGATCCATCAGGTATCCCCCTGAACACTGGGTGTCGATTTGCGTCTTCGGCCGTGAAGTTCACCGAGTTCCAGCCCATGTGAGGCACCTTAAGTCTCGGACCATCGTCGACCGATTGATCGACATCGAACCTAGCCACTCGCCCATCGATGATTCCAAGGCCAGGCAGCTTCCCCTCATCTGAGTCAGGGAAAAGGAGCTGCATACCCAGGCACACAGACATCATCGGTCTCCCAGACAGTGCGAACTCACGGATGGGCTCTATGAGATTCAACTCTCCAAGTCGACGCATAGCTGCGTCCGCGGCACCAACGCCAGGCAGCAATGCTCCGTCGGCGTTTAGGAGGGCTTCTGCGGAATCTGTCACCTCGACATCGGCCCCACAGAGCTCGAGTGCCTTACTGACGCTGTGAATGTTGGCCGCTCTGTGGTTTATGACCGCGATGCGCGGCTTCGATTGTTGCTGACTCAAAAGCAAGTTCTCGGTTCTATTTTTCAGTTACACACCTTGGTGTGCGGACACAAAATCTACGGGTCACCACCTGGCACTTATATTCTATGACCATCTTGTTGAACCGCCACGGTTTTTGACCGGTCTGGAACTCAAAGCTAGAATAAGCGGTGCAATTACGCGAGTATGCGCCCGAACCCGATCTCTTGAATCGGGACGCCTATCGCCCGGAGGTCCCGTTGGTAAGCACTTCCAAGCCGGCAATCCCTGCAAATACGATCTACATCACCGAGAAGGCAGCTTCCAAAGTGAAGCAGTACGCTCTCCGGGATGATATGGAGACATTCGGCCTGAAGGTCGCCGTAAAAGGCGGCGGTTGTTCCGGGCTTGAGTACGTGCTGGATATCGTCGCAGGACCGCAGGATGATGACAAAATAATCAAGCATCACGGGTTAGAACTTTACGTCCCGAAGAAAAGTTACATTTTCCTGGCCGGTACTGAGCTGGATTTTTCGGACGGGCTGAACGGCAAAGGGTTTGTGTTCACAAACCCTAATGCGACCCGCACGTGCGGCTGCGGCGATTCGTTCTCCGCTTAGGCAGTAACATGCCCTCGAGCCTCGATAATTTCGACGCCGGGTACGACGCGCTGTCCACTGGCGTCGCCATCCTTGATAGGTCACACATGGGGCGTGTGGTCGCGTCCGGCGCAGACGCTCTTGATCTGATCAATCGATTCTCCACCAACGAAACTACTGGGTTGGCCGATGGAGATGTTGTAGTCACGGTTCTCACGTCCGAGATCGGACGCGTACTGGAACTGATCACCGTTGTCCGCCGCTCCGCGACAGAGAGCATCCTTATGACGGGACCTGACGCCGAGGACACGGTCGTCGAATGGCTCGATCGTTACAACTTCGGCGAGGACTGTGATTTCGCCGTTTCGACAGCGACGTCAGCGCAGATAACGATTTCGGGACCGAAAGCAACGGATATGGGGATTAAACTTCCCGAACCGGGCCGCCATACAACGACAGAGATCAATGGGGTTGAAGCCCACATCGTGGCAATATCTGGGCCGTCACTGGCCTCATACGAGGTCCTGATAAATGAGAAGTCTCAGGCCAGCACGGTCTGGGACGGGCTCCTCGCCGCAGGTGGCGTTCCCACGAGCGAAGACTCCTTCGACGTGCTCCGAGTGGAGAAAGGATTATCCGCCCGCAGCAGCGAGATTTCGAACGAAGCAAACCCTCTTGAGGCGGGGCTCCTGCCTTATGTCGATTTTGACAAAGGCTGTTACATGGGGCAGGAAGTAATCGCACGACTGGACACGTACGACAAGCTACAGCGACGGCTTGTCGGATTGTTGTCAGAGTCAGGTACAGCCCTGTCCGCCGATTCCTCACTTAAAGTCGGAGACCGGGACGTTGGACGCATCACGTCCGCGGTCACTTCACGTTCGCTCGGCCGACCGATTGCTATGGCATATGTCCGCAAGGCGCATACCAAGCCCGGGACGGTATTGGAGAGCCTGAACGGTCCCGTTGAGGTCGTAGAACTGCCTTTTGCGGCAGAGGTCATCCCAGGTTAACGGGAACGCGATCAAACCAGCGGCCAGGGGACGTTGTAATACTCGTCCAGCATTGGAAAAACTCCATCCTCCAGGATCGTATCTATGCGATCTCGAAGCCCGTCGATGTCATCCTCAGACAGTAGTGATTTGAACTCGGCCAAGAAGCCTGCATGTGGCTCAGGATCCGGATCTAGGCCGGTATCCTGAGTTGAGTCCGGGGCCAATCTAGGTCGAAGTCGTTTCAGGCTATCTACCAGTCCAGCGCTAAACGGATGACCGCAAAACTCGAACATCACCGTCCTGACCCGTGCATACGGGTTGAATGTAAGACCTTGATCGATCGCCCACACCTTGCCATCCGCATCCTTCAGGCAGGCCCCGCCCTTCCGATCAGCGTTATTGACGATGACGTCAAAGCCGGCGATCGACTCGAACTGATCGGATTGGTCATCACGCATCGTGAAATAAGTCTCTTCTGCATCGGCATGGATAAACATCTGCACGCTCCCCTCCCCGTGTGGCCCGTCTCTTATGACGGTCGGTGGGATCGCCGGCCAACCCAGTATTCGGCTGAGGAGATACGACGCCCGTTCCCGATTGTGCAACCCGCGAGGGAAGTCCCTCAGTGGGCGTTCTCCGGACTGAGGCTTGTACACCCCGAGGAGTGGTACCTCCCCGCCGAGGTTTGTCTCAAAACGTACGATGAACACGTAGTTCGAACCGTCCGGGTGCAACCCGGTCTCGACGATTTCGGCCGTCTGTAATAGATCAAGAATGTCGTCTTCGGAACGGCCATCCAGAACTGGGCCTCTGGCTGAATTGAAGGCGTCTTGCAGCGTCATCGGTATACCGGAATCCCCGCAATGAACGGAGTCACGCGCCTGCGGACTCACTCCACCGGGATTCCTGTCTTACTGTGCCCATTTGACCTGGGGCATACGTGTCCTTCCGGTTCTACGGGGCTGTGGCAGTACGGACACCTGGGACGTCCGGCGGCCACGATTTTCTGTCCATCCTCCGCAAGTACTCTGGCATCTGAACGCCTGAAGCTGAACTGGACCGCTACCTGTTCCTCCGCCTGTGTTGCTTCAGGCCCGTCGTCGTCCCTGAAGCCAAGATCCGTCGCTTCCATTGTGAAGACGTCGGTGGATGTGTCATATCTCACCCGCATGTCGCCAACCTTGAATTCGACGCTTACAGCCTCCCCGGTGTGGGCATACTCCGGCACGAAAGCAGACGGAGGGTCAGGCGGTTTCTGATCTTCGGAAAGTTGACCTATTGCCAGCGCCAGTTGAAGGAGCTGATCTTTTTCCATCCAGACGATAGCCTGCCCTCGCGAACTACGAGCGGTAACATTAAATGTCCGTTGCCCCGGTTCGCCGATGGTATCCGCCGATATCGAATCTACAAGTCCCAGGTCAACCCGTTGATCTTCAGCCAAAGTTCATCCCGTCGAATAGGGCCCGTAATCTTCGGACCCGGATTAAGTTTCCAATTCGTTCAAAGATTCAAGCCATTCTAGGTACAGCACCACGAGCCTGAAAAGGCTTAATTCGCTCTTTACTGGAATTCTGCAGGCGGCTTCAATCTCGCAAAAGTGGTAGCAAGCCTTCGCCGGCCATCGCGATCTGATCATCAATCTGCTCGAACGGCGTTACCCAACTCAACAGGATATGTCCCGCTCCCGCTTCCCGAAACTCGTTGATACGTTCTGCAGCCTCCTCGGGTGGACCGAGTAGAACGTATCGCTCGGCAAGATCCTCGTAACTTCCGGAATAACGATACGCATCGGATAATCCTTTGGCTGCCATAACCAACGCGTCCTCGTGGGACGAACCAAGCGCAGTCATCAAATGGAGTCCGTAACCAAAATCGGACTCGTCGCCCCGCCCCGCCTTTTCAAGCATCTCCCGCACTTGTGCAGCGTCTCTCGCGTACTGCGAGGGCGTAAACAGGTACGGCAGCCACCCGTTTCCGGCGCGTACCGCACGTTCCATCGCTGGCTTACCTCGTCCACCCACCCAGATCGGCGGGCCGCCAGGGCTGTGCGTAGGGGGAGATAGGGTGAAACCATCGAAATTAAAGCGCTTGCCATGATGGCTGGCATCAGGTCCGGACCAAACTGCGCGCGCCACATCGATCGCCTCGTCTGTACGCGTGCCACGCTGATTGAGCGGAATGTCCATCGCCTCAAACTCCGCCGGGAATTCGCCAGCGACGCCTATCCCAAGGATCAGTCGTCCACCAGATGCAAGGTCCACAACCGCCGCCTCTTTGGCCAGCAACACGGGATGGTGTAACGGTGCGATGACGATGGAACTGAGCAGCGATACGCGCTCGGTCGCGCCTGCGGCGACGGCAAGCGCGGAAAGAGCAAGTTGGGTCGGCCCGCTGGGGTCGTCACGCATGACGTGTTCGCCTGCACCGACAAAGTCAAAGCCGTAGTCTTCCGACTGCTTCGCGTGACGCGCAGTGTCGGCTACATCGCTCAGATTTACTCCGATTTTTAGGTCGTTATCTCGCACGTTCATGGCTCCTTTTTGCCGATCGCTTTTTTTTCGATTTGACACCTTCGGGTTTCACCGCAGGCACAGGCTCACCGGCATCCTCAAGAAAGTAATAAATTGTGTTTGGGCCGACAGATGCAAATCTTTTGCCGATCTCTCTCGCGCGTTGTCCATACGTCAAGTTATCCAGCGAGCGGAGATAATCGTGAAACGAGCCAAATTCCTCACCAATTCGCACGAATTCCGAGGCGTTTGCGACCGTCGCACGTAGTTTGCGCTTATTCCTGATGATTCCCGGGTCTTGCTGGAGGTGATCAATCAACAGATCCGGCATCTCTGCAACGGTCCCTGGATCAAAGGCGTAGAAAACTTCTCTAAACCGGGGCCAGCGGGGCGCGACTGGGTCCCCAGAGAATCCCGAGATAAAGATCTTTCGAGTCAGATTATCCAGGTACTCGGCGTCGCTATATACGGGAGGCGTTTCAGTCACATCAAGATGGTGCCATAGGTAACGATGCCATGGGGTGCCTGGTGAGGTAATCATGCTGGACGCCATTGACGGCCCCAGCGCATGGGATGTCCTTCCGTATTGGCGTCAACTCCAACCATCATCATCCGCAGCAAATTGTCGCATTGTTACGAAGTCACGAATTCCGTTGCGGTGTGCCCGGACCGGTGCTAGCCTGAAGTAACTCGTGGCGCTGGGGACCGATCAAATCATGATCTGCGCATCGCACAGAGACGAGTGGTTCGGTCCAGGGAATTCGAGCGAACCTGGTGTGGTGTGAGGAGGCAAGGTCCGGACGGACGGACATTCCCCTAGCTTCTATTCGAACAGTGGCCTCACCGATCGATCAGAGCTAAATAGAACAGACGGGAAGCGACCCGTTATCTATCGGGGAAGCCCGTTTGTGCGTTTACCAAGAAACTCGTCCGGTAATAACCGGGTGTGAATTATGGTGGCCCACCGGCCTGATTTTTAGCCCGCCCCTTTCTGGGGCGGGTATTTTTCCGTCAATTATTCGAGTGTCCAGCCCGTAACCAGGCATGCCTGGTCATTCCTACAAAAAGCAATCAGATGGCCAAACAGATACAGATATACGACACCACTCTTCGGGACGGGACGCAGCAAGAAGGCATCTCGCTCTCGGTCGACGACAAACTTGCAATCACTGAACGCCTGGACGCGCTTGGCGTTCACTTCATCGAAGGTGGTTTCGCTGGCGCCAACCCGAAAGACGACGAGTTCTTCCAGCGTGCCCAAACCCTTGACCTCAAGAACGCCGCCCTCGCCTCTTTCGGCAGCACTCGTCGAGCGGCCGGGAAGGTCGAGGATGATGAAGCCATCATTGCGCTACTACGTGCCGAGACACCGATTGTGACGATTGTCGGCAAGGCGTCAGCGTGGCAAGTGACCAATATCCTTGGTACTTCCATCGAAGAGAACCTGCACATGATTGCTGATTCCGTATCTCACCTCACCGCACATGGGCGGAGCGCGATATACGATGCGGAACATTTTTTCGATGGCTACAAGTTCGACGCTGATTACGCATTACAAACCCTCCGAGTGGCTGCTGAAGCGGGCGCAGAAACGGTGGTCCTTTGCGACACCAACGGCGGAACACTTCCCCATGAGGCGGCAAAGATAGTCTCCGCCGCTTGTGAATTTGCTGCTGAAATGAGTGTCCGCATCGGAATCCACGCCCACAACGACACCGATACAGCGGTGGCCGTCTCCATGGCCGCATGGCAGGCGGGAGCGACCCAGATTCAGGGCTGTATCAACGGATACGGCGAGCGTACAGGCAACGCCAACCTGACCAGCATCATCGCCAACATGAAACTGAAGATGGGCGTAGATGTGATATCCGACGAACAGCTTGCCACCCTGACGGACACATCACTGTTCATCGCCGAAACTCTGAATATGTCCCCTCACGCCTTCCAGCCATATGTTGGTGCCAGCGCGTTCGCCCACAAGGGCGGCCTTCATGCCTCTGCCGTTAACAAGCACCGACAGTCATATGAGCACGTAGAGCCTGGAACCGTTGGAAACCGGAACGCTGTAGTCGTCTCTGAGTTGTCCGGGCGCGGGAACGTACTACGCCGCGTACTTGACCTTGGCCTCGAGGACGATCTAACCAACGGGGACATCCAAGAGATCGTCCAAGAACTCAAGCAACTTGAGAATCGTGGTTTCTCATATGAGGGTGCAAGCGCGTCTTTTGAGCTTTTGATCCGTCGACATCTCCCGAACTACGAGGCTCCGTTTGAACTGATCGATTTCATGGTTCTTGTCGAGAACCGACGGACGGCACGCGTCTCAGAACTCACTGGTTCAGGAGGCATTCTGTCTGAGGCGACGGTGAAGGTGCGGGTTGGTGAGGATATCCAACATACCGCGGCCGAAGGCAACGGCCCGGTTAACGCCCAGGACCACGCTATGCGCAAGGCGCTAATCCAGTCTTACCCTGATCTGGAATGTGTCCGCTTAACCGACTACAAGGTGCGTGTCGTCGCTGACGGCACCGGCACCGGGGCCGTCGTTAGGGTCGTTATCGAATCGTCGGACGGACACGATACATGGAGCACCGTAGGTTCTTCTGAAAATATTCTTGAGGCGAGTTGGATCGCGCTTGCAGACAGCATGGAATACTGGCTCGTGTGCCGCAGGCCGAGCTTGGCCGGAGCTTCCTGATTCCTAATATCCAGAGACAAACGGCTTTTCGCGTTTTCATCCTAAGTTAATACTGAAAAGGAAAACATGTAGGTAACGACTTCGGCTCGAGTCGTTGAAGTTATTCGACGAGCCGAGGACGCGTGGAGCCAGATGTGTAGCTGCCAGCTCCGAGCACGCTAATAAACCGCTCGGCGACCTCACCGTCATTTGATATTCGATACGCCCTTACGACTGGCCTAGTCTTCTCAACCAATGAAATAAGGACGTAGAACAGATCTAGCCAACCGCTTTGAACCGCGTTTCGGACGTCTGTATCCGACGGGTATCCTTGCGAGTAGGTGTGCGAGTGGTAGATCGCCACGAACTTCTCTCCAGCCCCACGCGCATCCCGCTCCGCTTCAATCACGTCAAACGGGTCCATTTTGAACCGGTTGACACCGCTCTCGTGGATATTCCTGATACGCCTCAGTTGCGTAACAGTGTTTCCTCGCCCGAGAAGGATCCCACAACACTCTTCTGGATCTCTCTCCAGCGCGTGCGTAATGATCTCCGCTAGGAGCAACTTTGGCAGTTTGAGGGGTTTGTCGTTCATATCGGCATGGTTCGAACTATCGTTATGTAAAAATTCGGGCAGGATCTATTTTCCGTCCTCTCCGGGAAATCATGCCCGCAAGTCACGGGTATATGATGCGCGAGTAACGATATGCAGATAAAACACACGACCGTTTATAGCGTCCCCGGGCGATATGCCGGGTGGCCGGCCAACTACGGCATATGGAGTTGGGAAGACGAGATCGTCACCGGATTCACCCTTGGCTATCACAACGACAAGGGTGGGTTCCACGCCCGTGATACAAGGCGGCCCTTCATTGCCATGCAATCAAGGAGTCTGGACGGTGGATTGACCTGGAACAGCATCCAGGCTCCACTACAAGCGCCTGGGAATATGGGGATCTCCGCCGACGAGCACATGGCGAATCCACAGGGTCCTGTATCCGATCGCGTCGGCGCTCCTGTTGCACATCCGGGCGGTATCGATTTCACTCATCCGGACTTCGCAAT
>JAAZYK010000047.1 GCA_014239685.1 Dehalococcoidia bacterium
TCATGCGGGTGTTCAGGTCCGGCGTAGATCTTAAGCCGGGACAACATCCGGGCACCGAGTTTTGTTTTCGGTAGCATTCCTTTGACGGAGTGCTGGATGATCCGATCAGGGTGCTTCTCCTGCATCGTCTCGTACGAGATTCGCTTCAGATTGCCCGAGTCAAGGAAAGCAAGAAGTACGGTCTTAAGAAGGCCCGTAAGGCGCCTCAGTACACTAAGCGTTAGGGCCGGATATGCCCTGTGGGGCGGATTCTATTGGATCCTTATCAAGGTTAAAAGGAACACCCCAGGCTGTCATCGCCTGGGGTGTTTCGCGTTCTGGTTCTGGCGGTATCAGTTGTTATCCGAGTTCGGCAACCACGCAACGTTCAAGTCCTGCAAGGTCCAGTTCCACCCTGACACTGGCACTTGGAAGCGCTTTCGATAGTGCTTCTACGGTCCCTACATATGTCAGAGGGTCGATCTCGAAGAGAACGATACTGCCGGACGCGTCCATGATGGGTTCCAGCGTCGGCGCAAGGCGACGTACGACATCGAGACCATCAACGCCTCCCAGCAGTGCCAACAAAGGCTCCCGAAGCACTTCCTGCTGTGCTGACTCAAACATGTCAGATCTCACGTATGGCAGGTTGGCAACAACGACCTGATAGTTTCGACCGCCCAACGGGGCGGCGAGGTCCCCCTCAAAGTACTCGATACGATCGACGACGCCAAATCGGCTGGCGTTCGCTCTCGCTACCGCCAACGCCGGCGAAGATAGGTCCACGGCGTCCACAGAGGCATGACAAAGCTCAGCAGCCAGCGTGACTGCCAGAGTGCCGCTTCCGGTGCCGATATCGGCGATACGAATACCAGACCGAAACTTTGGATGCTCGGTAACCCAGCCCAGCACCAGCTCTACCAGCAACTCCGTCTCTGTACGCGGGATAAGAACATCCGGAGTGACTTCAAATTCACGACCGTAGAAGGCCCTTCTGCCTGTGATGTATGCAAGCGGCTGGCGAGATTCGCGGCGCACGGTCAATCGGGACAGCTGCCTTTCGAGCTCAGGATCAATCATGTCGTTCAGCGCGGCGAACATACGAGCGGAGTCAATATTCAACACATACTGAAGTAGGAGTTCCCCTTCAAGTTGATACTCCGCGATGCCGACAGCCTTCAGTCGGGCGCGGGTCTGCTCCAAAAGATCTTTTAAAGACGCGCCGACAGGTTCCCCGGGGTGATCCGTAGAACGTTCCAAGGCCTCGTTAATCCCCGGAGCCGACCGCCGCCAGCTTTCGAGCCTGTTCGTCCCGTCGAAGCGCGTCGATAAACTCGTCCAGGCCACCTTCAAGCACACGTGGAAGATTATGGCTTGTCAGGTTAATGCGATGATCAGTGATTCTGCTCTGCGGAAAATTGTAGGTGCGAATTTTCTCAGAGCGATCTCCTGTCCCCACCTGTGCCTTGCGATCTCCCGCGATCTCCTCCTGCTGTTTTCGCAGTTGAAGATCCCACACACGGGCACTCAGGATGCCCATGGCATGCTGGCGGTTTTGAAGTTGAGATCGCTCTTTCTGAGATGTGACGACGAGCCCCGTCTCTAAGTGCGTCATGCGTACGGCGGTGGCGACCTTGTTCACGTTCTGTCCACCGGCGCCTCCAGAGTGGTAAATATCGATACGGATGTCTTCCGGTTTTATGTTTATCTCAAGCTCGTCCGGCTTTGGCAACACGGCGACAGTCGCCGTGGAGGTGTGGACACGTCCCTGCGACTCTGTTGTTGGAACACGCTGGACTCGGTGGACACCACTCTCGAACTTTAATCTGCTGAATGCACCCCTACCGTGGACCTCAAATATAACTTCGCTAATTCCCCCAATGCCTGATTCATTGATGTCCACCAGTGTGACCTTCCAGCCGGTCGAATCGGCATAGCGCTGGTACATCCGGTAAAGCTCGGCAGCGAATAGACCTGCCTCGTCACCGCCAGCTCCCTTCCTGATTTCAACGATGGCGTCGACCTCGGCTGTCGCATCCGGCGGTAGAAGGGCCAATTCCAGCTCTTCGGTCAAGCGAACTTCGTCAGCCTGCAAATCCTGGACTTCATCGCGCGCCATCTCGGCCAGTGCGGGATCACTCTCGGCCGCCAGCATCTCCTGAGCCCCCTCGAGTTCCGCCGCCACACGTCCGTGTTGACCTGCCAGCTCCACGATGTCGTGGAGACGCGAGTACTCTTGGCCGAGGCGACGGATCGCATTGGGATCAGTCGCGACGACTGGGTCGGACATCTCGAGTTCGACTTCGGAATGGCGATCTACTATCGCCTTTATCTTTTGAAGAGTGGAATCAAACACGACTTCAGAATATCACGCAGGCGGCGCATGGATTATCTGGGCTGTTGTGAAGGTGGGGATGGCGGCGACTGGCTGAAGCAATCGGATAGATCTCGTCAGCCGCTGCGGAGGGCCTTTGCAATGACTTCCACCGTCAACGGCACCTCACTCTGGTCTTCATCGTCCTGAAGTGGCCTCAAAGAGCCTTCACCTGACTCAAGTTCACGATCGCCGATAATCAGCGCGTACCGGGCATTCATAGAGTTGCTGTAACGCATCTGTGCGCGCATGCTGCGTCCGGCTGGAGCAACAAGCACTCCAATCCCATCGTCCCGAAGTCCAGCGGCAAGTGCAGAGGCACGCAGCCCCGCCTCGTCTCCAAGATGAACGATCACGACATCTGGCCCGATCTCAGGCGGGACAAAGCCTTCCTGAGACTTCACTTCCGAAATTATGCGGTCAAGCCCGAGGGCGAATCCGATACCCGGCGTTGGCACTCCGCCAATCTCCTCGATCAGTCCGTCGTAGCGGCCGCCACCAAGTAGTGTGCTTTGCCCCGCGGCTCTTTCCGGTTCGATCTCAAACACGGTGCGTGTGTAGTAATCGAGGCCGCGTACTAGGCGGTGGTCGATGGAGTAAACGAGGTCAGGATAGGTATCTTTCAGCCCATCAAGCAACACAATTACCGAGGTCCAGTGCGCTTCGCAATCGTCACAAAGGAAATCGGTCGATTTCGGAGCGGCATCGCCAATCCTCTGACACTGGGTCTTCTTGCAGTCCAGTAACCGAAGCGGCGCGCGCTCAAGCCGTTGTCGGTCGTCGTCGCACACATTGTCGATGTGACCACGGTAGTACTCACGCAGCGCGTCGAGATAGGCCGGTCGGCATTCAGAATCGCCGATGCTGTTGACCCGAAGCGTTGTGCCGGTGATGTTGAGGGACCGGATATAGGACCATCCTAGCTCTATCACCTCAACGTCCACATTTGGCGAACCATCTCCGATCGCCTCGATACCAAACTGACGTAACTGCCGGAAACGTCCGGCCTGGGGGCGCTCGTATCTGAAGTAAGGGCCGGTGTAGTACATCCGCACCGGCTGTGGCTGGTTGTGCAGGCCGTGCTCGATGTAGGCACGACAGACGCCCGCCGTCCCTTCCGGCCGCAACGTGAGCGAATCACCGCCGTGGTCCTCGAAGGTGTACATCTCCTTCTGAACTATGTCGGTGGCGTCGCCAACACCCCGTTCGAACAAGTCAGTCGGCTCAAACAACGGAGTGTCTATCCGGCCGTATCCAAATCGTGCAGCGGTTTTAGCCGCAGTCTCGAACGCGAAGGACCAGTAAGGCTGATCATCAGGGAGTATGTCGTAAGTGCCGCGAGGGGCGCGAAAAGATGGAATCAGGCCAACTCCTTCAACTGCCACCTTCCAGATCCATACCCGGCAAGGTACGCAGAGATAACCGTGTGTCGGTGTTTACGCCGGATTCGTCGTTCCGTAACTAAAAAGTTCGGAAGTCTACGAACCCAGCCCCGCATGCTGGAATATCTTGCCTTCCGTCTTGATCGAAGGTGCGACCATCATCTCAGCTTGGTGCATCTCCCGTACGTTTGACGCGCCGACCATTCCCATTGAAATTTCAAGCGCTCCGACCAAATTCTGCGTGCCGTCCGTTAGCGAGGACGGGCCTCTCAAAATCTGCTCAAGACTAGCTTTCGTGCCGACCTCGATACGCGTGCCCCTTGGAAGAGAGGAGTGCGGTGTGGCCATACCCCAGTTGAAACCAAGTCCAGGAGCTTCATGCGACTGCGCAAACGGCGTGCCGATCATGACGGCGTCAGCCCCTGCAGCTATCGACTTACAAACATCCCCTCCGGTCCTGATACCGCCGTCCGTGATGATTGGTACGTATCGGCCAGTGTCCTCAAAGTATTGGTCCCTTGCGAACGCAGTCTGGATAGTCGCCGTGACCTGCGGAACGCCGATCCCCAGAACCTCTCGACTCGTGCAGGCGGCTCCCGGTCCGACCCCGACCAAAATGCCGGAAACGCCTTCTTCCATCAATTGCCGTGTCACTTCGGGGCTGACCGTGTTGCCGACAAGCACCGGCAGTCCGATACTTTCTACAAGTTCGGAGAAGATCAGGCCACGTAGGCTTTTCGAAATGTGCTTGACCGTGGTCACGGTGGACTGCACGACGATGATCTCCGCGCCAGCCTCCTTGACTATCGGCGCAAGTCGCTTCGTATTTGCCGGAATAACAGAAACGGCGCACGTGGCGCCGCTGGCTTTTATCTCCTCAACTCGCTGGGACACGAGATCGTCCTGCAGCGGCTGACTGTAAACCTGCTGGAGGAAGGCAGTCGCCTCCT
This sequence comes from Dehalococcoidia bacterium, assembly GCA_014239685.1. Taxonomy (GTDB): domain Bacteria; phylum Chloroflexota; class Dehalococcoidia; order Lucifugimonadales; family Lucifugimonadaceae. The sequence goes on from JAAZYK010000047.1 coordinate 4,686, forward strand.
CCCGGGGTTTACTTGCAATATCGGAGTAGATCTCCTCGGTGTCTGCGTACCGGGTCTGCAGGCCGTCCAGATTCAGTACCGCAAGCCCGCCAAGCCGGTGCAATTCTCCGGCGAAAGCAGGATTGACAACGGCATCCATCGCCGACGCCAGAAATGGGATAGCAAATTCGTGACCGTCCAGAGTGAACGATGTGTTAACCCCTTCCGGATTAACCGTTACCTCGCCGGGAGCAATTGCAACATCGTCGAAGCCGTATGCGCGCTTGAGCTCTTTGATCTGTGCCAACTTGGCGTGTACCCCCGTAAACGGTACTAGAGGTCGAATTGATTGGCCTGTTGTTACCGGCGGATAAAGTTCGTGAACCGGCCTTATATCGGGCCAGATTACGAAACTCGGCGCACCATATAAAAAAGACTATTCGGGCGAGTATACGACCGCTCTGAGTTATCCGGAAGCGAGTATCCAATACCCGAGGTTACAGGTATCAATCACATATCGTGAATCCGTTCGTGATAACCTCATGATCCACCGCTAACTCCATACAGTCCGGGGAATAATCATGGCCGGGCGCGGAGAGGTGAGTGACGGGGCAATTACCCGTAGACCTTTCGTCGACGGCATGGGCATCACGCGCAGCCATACGGCGCCACAAAGATCTACGAGAAGATGACCCGGCCCGCGGCGTTGCCGCACGCTCGCCCGCGCGCCCGTTTCAGACGCTAAAGCGCATTCCGGGTTTTAGAGCGATCGTGAATTGACACACAACTCAACAACATCGAGATCTAGGATTCCTTATCGGGGACGGATTACTGACGTCCCGGGCATTTCTGTCGGCCACTACACCGACCTAGACCACGGCACGGGTTGTACGGCGGTACTTGTCGATAAACCGGCCGTAGGCGGTATCGACATACGTGGGGCAGCCACTGCCAGTCGCGAGACACAGCTTCTAGATCCGCTCGCGACGCGCGAGCACATTCACGGAGTGATGCTCGCCGGCGGGAGTGTTTTCGGCCTTGATGCGGCGGCTGGTGTTGTGAGATTTCTTGAGAAGAATGGGCGAGGCCTCAAGATCGGCCGTGCCGTGATCCCGATCGTGCCCGCAGCGAACATTTTCGACCTTGGGCTTCTCTCCCACGCAGTACGTCCGACCGCAGAAGATGGATACACGGCCGCCAGAGAAGCCGGCCAAGAGTTTGGGCTTGGCACAGTGGGCGCTGGGACCGGCGCAACTGTTGGCAAGCTCAGGGGCGGTAATCACTCGACAAAGGGCGGTATCGGCACAGCATCGGTCTCGTTAGGAGACGGCATCTTGGTCGGGGCCATTGTGACTACCAACGCCATCGGAAGCGTCATCGACCCATACAACGGGATCGTTGTCGCCGGACCTAGAACTGAGACCGGGTTTGAGAACACGATGGACTTTCTAGTGGATGACCCGCCACGACTACGAGATCTGATGGGAATTCGCAACTCCTCCAACACCGTAGTGGGAGTGGTGGCGACCAACGCCGGACTGGACAAGAAAGCTGCCAGCAGGTTCGCCGGCGCGGGACAGGATGCTATCGCCATGGCGGTCCGTCCGGCACACATGTCCGGCGACGGCGACACGGTGTTCGCTCTGGCCACCGGTGTACACCCTCTTCTGTCTGGCGAAGAAGCCATCGCTGGAATCGAGGACCGATTACGGGCCGCGGCGATGCGCGCCATGATTGGAGCGATTTTGTCATCAATTGAACATGCGAGCGGGCTGGGTGGCGTTCCGTCGGCCGCCGAACATAAGGCCCGCTTTGACCCGGAGCCGGGTTCGTGACCGGCGACAACACCATAACGCTGGATGCGAACACCTCGATCGGGTTCGTTGGAGCGGGCCGTCTCGGCACGAGTGTTGCGGTGGCGCTTCAGCGCGCCGATTACCGGGTGGTTGCCGTTAGCTCTCGCAGCACGTCGTCTTCAGAATCATTTGCCAACAGCATTCCCGGCTGTGCGCCGGTGTCCAGTTCACAAGATGTCGCTGATATAGCGGATGCCGTCTTCATTACGACCCCTGATGCATCGGTCGAGCCGGTCGTCCGCGGCATCTCGTGGCGCAGCGGCCAGGCGGTAGTCCACTGTTCCGGTGCTCGGCCATTGAGCGATCTTGCATCGGCACACGAATCTGGCAGCCGGACCGGAGGGCTGCACCCGCTGCAAACCTTTCCGACCAGCGACAGTGCTGATCTCATCTCCGGCGCATCTGCCGCGGTCGGGTCGGAAGATCCGATCTTACTGAACTGGCTTCAGACCGTCGTCTGCGCGCTCGAGGCAAAGCCCTTCACGATCCGGGACGAACACCGAGCCGTTTACCATGCATCGGCCGTTATGGCCTGTGGGCTCGTTGCTTCTCTAATGGGTCTTGCGGCGGAGGTCTGGTCAGAGATGGGCGTTTCTCGTGCCAACGCTCTCGCCGCCTTGAGGCCACTTACGGCCGCCACGGTCGAAGCCGTTGGACGCGAGGGTCTGCCGGAAGCGATAACGGGACCGGCAGTGCGGGGCGATGTCGAGACAATCCGGATGCACCTGGAGGCGATGAAGAGCCTCTCCCCGGAGTTAGGCCACGCGTACACAGCACTTAACTACGACGCGATGTCGTTGTTCGAGGAGCGGGACGGCCTCTCCCCGGAAGCCGCTATTGAGATCAAGACCTTGCTACGTCAATCACTTCTGGACCACGCAAACGAAAGGGGTTCGTGATGAGAGTTACGACCCATCACATTTCACAGATGAAGCGGCGTTCAGAGCGCATCGTCATGGTTACGGCGTACGACGCCTTGTCTGCGGGGGCAGCGGAACGTACCGGTATCCCGATGGTATTAGTTGGAGACAGCCTCGGGCAGGTAGTGCTCGGATACGACTCCACGGTTCCGGTATCGATGGAAGACATGGTGAGCCACACCGCCGCCGTCGCACGATGCGCGCCATCGCCGCTCATCGTCGCCGACCTGCCCTTCCTGAGTTACCAGGCCAGCGAGGAGTTGGCGCTCACCAACGCCGCCCGACTTCTACAAGAAGGCGGCGCTCAAGCGGTGAAGTTGGAGGGAGGAGTGTCGGTCGCCCCCACGGTGAAGCGGCTGACCGATTCCGGAATCGCCGTAATGGGCCATGTGGGGTTTACTCCGCAATCGGTCAACCAGCTGGGTGGCTACCGGGTACAGGGCCGTACCGAAAACGCAGCCGCTCAGATACTTGAGGATGCTCTGGCGCTACAAGAGGCCGGCGCATTTGCGATAGTGCTTGAGTTGATGCCCACCGAGGTCGCCGCAACTGTGACAGAACGCCTTACCGTGCCGACGATAGGCATCGGCGCCGGGCCTCGATGCGACGGCCAGGTGCAGGTGTTTCACGACTTGCTGGGGTTGTTGCCGGACTTCAGGCCGAAACACGCCGGTCGATACGGCGATTTGGCCGAGGTCATCGATGCCGCGCTCGTGAGTTACGCGGACGACGTGCGCGGCAATAAATTCCCGACAACAGCAGAGTCTTTCTCTGCTGGCACGAGGGGATCAGGTAGTTCAAGTTCTGAAAAGGATTAACCGAGATCCACCTGTGCAGGTAATTAAAACAGTAGCAGCGATGCACTCAGCCCGCTTGTCCATGCAGTCTCCGGTCGCTGTCGTTCCCACGCTCGGCGGATTGCACGCCGGCCACGAGGCGTTGTTGCACGCGGCCAGAGAACGGGCCGAATCTGTTGTCGCGACCCTTTTTCTGAACCCTAAGCAGTTCGGTGAGAACGAAGACCTTGAGCGGTATCCGGCGGATCGCGATCGTGACCTCGCAATCATGCGAAGCGCCGGCGTAAACGCCGTTTTTGCTCCATCTGTCGATGAGATATACCCACCGGGCGATACATTCACCGTCAATCCCGGCCCTATCGGTGATGTCCTTGAAGGGGCGCAGCGCCCGGGCCATTTTCGTGCGGTTGCTACCGTCGTTGCCAAGCTATTTAACGCAACGCGACCCGATCTTGCCTACTTCGGAGAGAAGGACGCACAGCAACTTGAGGTGGTGCGTCGCATGGCACATGATCTCAGGTTTGAAATCGAGGTCGTTCCGGTGAAAACGGTACGAGACGAGAACGGGGTGGCGTTGAGCAGTCGGCTCGCATATCTCTCGGAGAAGGAACGAGTGGCGGCTGAGATCGTGTACACGTCACTGCGCTCGGCACGTGACCGTTGGGCCAACCGAGAACGCGCAGCCTCGGCCCTTGAGAGCACCATACGGACCGTGATTCAGTCGGAACCGCTCGCTACACTGAACTACGCCGCGGTCATTGACCCCGAAACTTTCGAACCCCACCGTGGGCCGATACCCAGTACCGGGGCCCTAGCACTCGTCGCTGTGAGAATTGGGACCACCAGGTTGATCGATAATCTACGGCTCAACTGAGACACACGCTTTGAACTACATCAACAAACAACTCGGAATGCCGATGCTTTCGGGTTCCGGCGGGGAACAACGTATTGCGAATTCTGATCTCTAACGATGACGGCGCGTTCAACCCGGCGCTTTGGGCGATGGTTGAAGCAATCAAAGACCTCGGCGACGTCATCGTCTGCGCGCCCGACCGCGACCGCAGTGGGGTTGGCGCTGGATTAACACTAAACGACCCGCTACGTGCGAAATTGATAAATTCGCCTGTCGCTGGCGTGGAGGCGTGGGCCGTTGAGGGAACTCCGGGTGATGCGGTGATACTCGGGCTTAAGCAGTTGTCCCCAGAGCCTGTAGATCTTGTGCTCTGTGGGATGAACCCCGGCAATAACGTTGGTGCAGACCTGACGGTATCCGGCACGATAGGAGCTGCTTTGCAGGGGTACCTGAACGGCGTCGCCACCGCTGCGATTTCAGTGGCTCTCTTAGCCGACGCCGATGACCCGGTGATAGGCGCGGCGGTGCACGATCTGGCGAAATCAATGCTCGGCCATGTCACCACATTGGGGCTGGATGAACCAAAGCCATTCGTAAATGTCAACTTCCCGAAGGTTAGTGACGGACCATATAAGGGAGCGATAGTCGCCGCCCCAAGCAAGCGCACCCCCGGCGCATCGGATGAGGTCGAGACCGAGATCCGCGGCGTCCGAACCATATACTGGATCAAACGCCCACCATCCGCTCTAAATGCAGCGTCGCAGAGCGACCCCGACACGGATGTGTGGGCGATGCGAAATAGCTGGGTTTCGCTAACTCCGCTCGATGGCGGTCTGACTACGATCAGCCCGAAAGGATTTGCGAACGAGGCGGTTACGGCGTTGAACCGGTCGGTAATGGACAACGCCGGCAAGCAGACGGAACAATCCGCCGGTTGACTCAGGCTCGCCTGGTGTGTGGGCTTATTTAGATCCGGACGCTGCGTGTAGTCTTTCCGCTCCCTCGGCCATTCCTCTACTCAGCATCTCCACTTCGCTTGAGTAACAGATGATCTTGGCCCCGGCCTTGATCCATTGTTCACCCTGCTCGATGGAACTCACAAGCATCGACACTTGTTTGCCGTGCTTCACAGCGCCCTCAATCAAGCGTGTTCGGTACTCGTCGATCACCTTCGCCTGGTCAGGCGTGGCAAACACACCCAGCTCCTGCGCAAGGTCTGACGGGCCGAGCGTCACTGCGTCGATACCCGGGACGCTCATTATCTCGTCAAGGTGATCAAACGACTGTTGCGACTCGAACATAATAGTGACGTGGATCTGCTGGTTGATGAAGTTCTGCGTCTCTCCAAGCGGGCCGTGCTCGTAGTCGGTTCCAGGCCCAAATCCAGCCATGCCACGCAGACCGTCGGGCGCGTAGTGAGATGCGTTAGCAACCTCCTCGGCAATCTCCGGGGTGTCCACTTGCGGAATGTGTAGACACCAAACGCCGGCGTCGAGTAGCCGTGTGATCCACTCACGGTTGCCTTCCGGCGGTCGCACCGTGATCGGGAAGCCAAGTGCACGGGAGAGGAGAGCAAAATTGCCGATCGTCTCCATAGATGGAGTCGAGTGTTCGATGTCCACCCTTGCGAAATCCATGCCGGCAGATTTCATTATCTGGAGGATGGCCGGGTTGCGGACCATGTTGACCCACGAGCCGATCTGCGCTTCACCTTTGGCCAAGCCTTCTTTCATCGGGTTGGTTCGCATTTAGCATTCCCCTGTTACGTCTCGATTTCGTTAACCCACGTCAGTTCCGGCAGTCTAAACCGGTCGGGCACCTACATGAGCGTCACTTTGAGTTGCGCGCTTTGAAAAGCGCACCGTTTCCACTTTGACCGCAGCGGGTACGTTACGCCAAGGCGTTTTTTCTTCGACTCCTGTATGCGGCATGGAACGGCAAATATACTTCAGCGCCGCGACCTGATTGGAATCGGGACGAAATGAACAGTAGCCCTCATGAAGGAATCGACCCGGATGCCAGAAACCCCAGAAAAGATCAGATCTCCTTACGGATCCTGGGAATCACCCATCACTGCCGAAAACGTGTCGTCGGCCGGGGTACGACTCAGCTCCGTCTCTGTCGATGGCGACGATGTGTACTGGCTGGAAGGACGGCCGCTTGAGGGCGGTCGCAGTGTGCTGGTGGTAAGACGGCCAGATGGAACGGTCCAAGACATCACGCCCGACGGCTTCAACGTCCGGACCACGGTGCACGAATACGGCGGCGGCGCCTATCTCGTGAATGATGGCATCGTCTACTTCTCCAACTTTCAGGATCAGCGGATATATGGCCAGGTCGCAGGCGGGGCTCCCGAGCCACTTACTCCTGAGACCGCTTCACGGGTGCGTTTCTCCGACGGACGCGTCACTGTGGATGGCACCGCAATGTACTGCGTGCGGGAGAGTCATCCGAAAGACGGCGGTGAGGCGGTTAATGAGATCGTTCGTCTATTACTGGATGGAACGGGCGAACAGACCGTTGTTGCGACCGGACGCGACTTTTATGCGGCACCGAGGCTCAGCACGGATGACCGCTCGATCTGTTGGTTGGCCTGGGATCACCCGAGTATGCCCTGGGACACATCGTTTCTGGAGGTCGCCGATCTTGATGACCTGGGCGAGGTTTCAAACGTTCGTGTGATGGCGGGGTGTGACGGTGTATCCATCTATCAGCCTGAGTGGGGGCCAAATAGTAGGTTGTACTTCGTTTCGGACGAATCAGGTTGGTGGAACCTCTACGTGCTCGGCAGTGATGGCGGAGCGTTACCACTTGCACCCGTGGAGGCCGAGTTCGGCCATCCCATGTGGGGACTCGGTGCATCGACATATGGCCTCCTGAGCGACGGTCGATTGATTGCGACATGGAGCAAGGACGCCATTGCAGGGATGGGCGTTGTGTATCCGGATGGTCGAGGAGTGACGCCGATAGACATTCCATTTACATCCCTCGGCGCCTCATACGGGAACGTGGCAATTCACGATACGGCCGATGGGCCGCATGTGGTGGGGTTGGGCGCGTCTTCTCGCGCCGGCGCAGCTGTAGTCTCCATAAATATCTCGAACGGCACATCTAAGATCTTGAAACGCGGGAGCACTGCGTCGGTTGACCCGGGTTACCTATCGGCTGCAGAACCTATCTCGTTTTCCGTAAGCGATGGCCAGACATCGCATGCCATCTGGTATCCACCTAAAAACCGCGATTTTGCCGGGTCTCCGGAAGAGAAGCCGCCACTTATCGTGATGAGCCACGGCGGGCCTACCTCGCAAACCGATGGGTCTCTGAGCATGGGCGTCCAGTTCTGGACGAGCCGGGGCGTCAGCGTGGTCGATGTGAACTACCGGGGCAGTTCCGGCTACGGGCGCGCCTACCGCGACGCTCTACAGGGAACATGGGGTCTTTACGATGCCGAGGACTGCATAGCGGCGGCCCACCACCTAGCGGACCGGGGTCTGGTCGATTCAGACCGTATGGCGATCCGCGGCGGCAGCGCGGGCGGGTACACGACGCTCGTAGCGCTGGCGTTCCATGATGTGTTCGCAGCGGGCGCCAGTTACTACGGCGTTGCAGACCTCACGGCGCTGGCGGAGGAAACGCATAAGTTCGAGTCTCGATACCTGGATGGGTTGATCGCTCCATACCCGGAGGGCAAGGCCGTTTACGACGAACGGTCGGCTATCAAGCACGTCGATGGGCTTTCGGCACCCCTGATCCTGTTGCAGGGACTCGAAGACAAGGTTGTTCCACCGGAACAGGCGCGAACGATGGCAGAAGCGCTGCGTCAGAACGACGTCCCATTTGCGCTACTGGAGTTCGAGGGAGAGCAACACGGCTTCCGGAAGGCCGAAAATGCCATAAGGAGCCTTGAGGCAGAACTTTATTTCTACGGCCGAATCCTGGGTTTTGAGCCAGCAGACGATATCGAACCGGTGGTAATCGAAGGCAGGCCTCAATGAGCGAT
>JAAZYK010000048.1 GCA_014239685.1 Dehalococcoidia bacterium
CCGTGTAGACCGCTTCATCATTTCGTTTGATGCGAATGCTCGATTGGCGTGGAAGGATTTATCGACTTCCAGGAGGGAGACATTCTGGAAGTGTTCGAGATTCAATTAGAGACTCGTGTCTAATTGAATCCCGGCTTTGGGACCGGAGCGACGAATTTGAGAAACATGGATTCGTTCTGGCAATGAGATCATACGGTAAGTCAGAGATCTGAATGGCACGCCGACGTTAACTACCGTCGAGTTGTCGACCACAGCAATCATTCTTTTGTTCGACCCATAATTCTTATTCGGGTGATGATTATTGTCGAGATCGGCTCTCCTGCTCTGACCGTTACATTGAAGCCCACCATCGAACGGCCAAGGCCCATCACAAATGGTGCAATCATATTTGCCGTTCCCATTAGGTCACACGCTTGAGTCGGTGGCCATATATGGAGTGCTGGTCATCAGCGTCGGTGGCCTAATAACTTCGCGGGGAATCCGTATTGGAGTTCGGGATACAGGCGCGTCGATTGTGATAGGTGTCGGTGCTACTCGCGTCTACATCAAGGATCGCTTGGCGTCAGACGTGGCCACTGGATGGCTGGTCGGATCGGCGCAGCACGCGTTTCTCACGCGTTGACTCCCGGCTGCAAACCCTCGGGGCACGAGGATCGTTATTCCGCGTCGTCTTTCTGACCGCGATCACCGCTTTCCTCACTGGAGCGAAGTTCGGGTCTTAGAACAACTTCAGTTGTACGAAACCTGGCAGAAGCCGTGGTTGCAGTAGCCGTTCGGGATTTTCGCCAGATACTGCTGGTGAACCTCTTCCGCGTGGTAGAACTCACGGGCAGGAGCGATCTCTGTGGTTATCTGGCCAAAACCGGACTCATCCAACTTTGATTGATAGCTGACGAGACTCTCTCGTCCCGCTTCAAGTTGCGCCTCGGTCGTCCCGTAAATTGCGGTCCGATATTGACTGCCGATGTCGTTGCCTTGGCCCATGTACTGCGTTGGGTCGTGGTTCTCCCAGAACACCTTGAACAGCGCCTGTAGATTTACCTCATCGGGGTCGAACACTACTAGAACAGCCTCCGTGTGCCCCGTCATAGATGTGCAGGTTTCCTGATAAGTCGGGTTGGGTGTCGTGCCGCCTGCGTACCCGGCTGCCGTCGTGTAAACGCCTGGAACCTGCCAGAACAACCGCTCGGCTCCCCAGAAGCAACCCATCCCAAACACGATCGTGTCCATATTGGCCGGGAACGGTCCATGAATAGGCCGACCGGTCACAAAATGAACGTCTGAAGTCGGAATAGCGTCAGGCCGACCCGGCAAACAGTCTTCAGGAGACGGAACCGGAGCAGGAGTACGTCGAAGGCCAAACATCGAGAGCCTCACTTTATGATGCCAACACGTTTAAGTGCTGCTGGTCGGGGAGCCGGGATTTGAACCCGGGGCCTCTTCGTCCCGAACGAAGCGCGCTACCAAGCTGCGCCACTCCCCGAAAAAAGCACGAACCATGATTATACGGCTCGATCTACCGCGATTCCGCTCTAGGGCAACCGGATTTCAAGATAACTTGACCGGCTAAGAATAAACGCTCGCCCTATAGCACCACGGGGGGGACGATGGACTCCGGGTCCTCGCCCCGTGCCACACGTGAAACGTTTGCGGCAGCGAACTCCATCGTCTTCTCGGTCGATTCCACCGCCCGGGTCGCCAGATGCGGCGTCATCACCACATTCTCAAGATCGAACAGCGGATTGTTCATCTCGATCGGCTCGATCTCGTAAACATCGAGCCCCGCCCCGTACAATTCGCCCGCCTTTAGAGCTGCGACTAGAGCATCCTCATCCACAACAGGGCCACGGCAGGAGTTGATCAGGATTGCGGTCTCTTTCATCGCCTTGAACTGATCCGTCGACATCAAGTGTTTTGTCGTCGGCTCAAGTGGTGTGTGAAGCGTGATCACGTCCGACATTGTGACAAGCTCGTCAAACGAAACCCGTTCGACCTCAAGCTCATCCTCGTACTCTTTCGAGAACTCGATCACGTCGTAATAAACAACTTTGCACTCCCAGCCCTGAAGCCGTCGTGCAACCCGTGATCCAATCCGACCCAGTCCAACAATCCCGACCGTTTTCTCAGACAGGTCGTGTGCCTCTTCCCGGTGCGGCGCAACGTTCTGCGACCACAAGCCGGCGGCGGTATCACGGATCTGCTCGTCGAGCCGACGATATACCGCGATCATCAGCCAGATTGCGTGCTCAGCCACCGCAACAGCATTGCCGCCTCCATTGTTGGCAACCCCGATGCCAATGGCGTCCAGGCCCGGCTTGTCCACGTAATCGGTGCCTGCAGACATCGTTTGAACCAACTTCACCGTCGGTACCTGTTTCATCACGTCAACCGACAATTTAGCTGCATAGCCGTGAAGAATTGCGACGGTGTCCTGCAGTTCGGCAACGAGATCGGCTTCAGGCTGCTCTGAATTTACCCATACGACTTCGGCGTCGGGACCGACCTCAGCCACAAGCCTCTGGAACTCGGCCAGTTGCTGCTGTGTACGTTCGTTATCGGCGCTAACCAGCGCAACCTTCTTCGGGGACATTCCGGTCCTGTTCCCGGCCTTCAATGGCCGTTACTAATGCCGTTTTAAGTGACCGCTCCACGGGCGCACGTGGTGGAACTCCGCCGGATTATACTTAGTCGTTGCCCTTGCGTCGGCATGGGCATACCTTTTGGGACCCTATTTTTAGATTTTCGGGCCGAATTAGCGGAACGATTGCTCTAAACCATTCGAAATTCTCGATACTAAAACGTTGCCGGCGGCTTGACTGAGAAAATGACCACCCAGAACAACCACCCAAATAGCGTCACCGTGCGCGTACCTGCGACTGCCGCGAACCTTGGACCGGGATTCGATTCGATCGGTATCGCCGTCGAAATGTGGAACGAAGTCACGGTCGAACATGGCCCGTTTGAAGTTGTGAACGAGGGTTCTGGCGCTGAATTGATCTCAACAGACGACTCTAACTTGGTCGTCGTGGGCGCGCGCGCTGTCTACACGGCTCGAGGTGCCAGATTCCCGAACCTGAAGTTCCACTCAATAAACGAAATCCCACTTGCCCGAGGACTCGGAAGCAGCTCGGCCGCGATCGTGAGCGGCATATTGGCTGGTTCCGCACTCCAGGGAGATGGTTGCAATCCATCTGAAGCTCTTCAACTTGCTGCCGCGATCGAGGGACATCCGGACAACGTCGCGTCCGCAATCCTGGGCGGCTGCCAGATCGGAGTGAAATCGGGCGACCGGTGGATCACTTCAGAGATTCCATTGCCGGAAAACCTGCATGCTGTCGTCCTTATCCCCGATTACGTTGGCGAAACGTCAAAGGCGAGAGGAGTACTGGACGATCAAGTGTCACGCGAGGATGCAGTGTTCAACATTGGACGGTCGGCCCTGTTGGCGAACGCTCTAGCAACCGGCCGCCTTGAGCTACTTCGCTATGCCACCGAGGATCGACTGCATCAGCCTGTCCGCTCCGGCATATACAAGGGCCTTAATACCATCATTAAAGCCGCACTTACGGGAGGCGCGCACGGCGCGTTCTTGTCCGGGGCAGGCCCATCCGTCATGGCATTTGCGACCGGACAGGAATACACCGTCGCATACGAAATGACCGAAGCGGCACGTCTCCACGGCATCGAAGCAAGCACACGTGTCCTTCGGCCGACGAGTCGCGGGGCGTACGTGATGGATTCGGAACAACTGGAATGATCACCAGTACACGCGAAACAAAATCCGTAATTGTCCATAAATACGGAGGGAGCTCCGTTGCAGACGCCGAGAAGATTGCCACGATCGCCCGTAAGATCTGTGATCGTGCAGAGACTGGCGTCTCCATGGTGATCGTCGTATCGGCTATGGGCGACTCTACGGATCACCTCATCGAATTGGCGAATGCCGTCTCCGGCGATCAAACACCGCTCGCACGCGAGCTGGACACCCTGCTTTCCACGGGCGAGCTGGTCACATCAACTCTGATGGCGATGGCTATAACGGCGGCGGGCCACCCGGCGGTCAGCCTCAGTGGGCAACAAGCCGGGATTCGCACCGACACGACCCACGGTTCGGCCCGGATTGCAGACATTAAAGCAGACCGACTCAGGCGTGAGCTGGGCAAAGGACGTGTGTGTGTGGTTGCCGGCTTCCAGGGCCTCTCAGAGAATGAAGACGTGACCACGCTGGGTCGCGGCGGCTCCGATACGACCGCTGTCGCGCTCAGCGTTGCGCTCGAAGCCGAGCGCTGCGAGATCTACACCGATGTGGACGGTATCTACACAACCGACCCACGGCTGGTGCCAGCCGCTAGAAAACTGGTCGAGATTAACTACGACGAAATGCTTGAAATGGCGTCGCTCGGAGCCAAGATGAACCCTCGCTCCATAGAGCTCGCCGCCGTTTACGATGTACCCATCCTTGTAGCGTCTGCCTTTGAAGACGTGCCAGGCACGCTAATCCACGGAGGTCCCCAGATGATGGAGATCCGCAGGGCCGTCACCGGTGTCGCGATCGATCGCGATGTCGCGAAGATCACGGTCCGAGCAGTAGAAGACAGGCCAGGAATCGTTGGACAGATCTTTGTTCCACTTGCGGAAGCAGGGATTAGCGTTGACGTTATCGTCCAGAACGCCTCACTTGAGGGTCTGACGGACGTGACATTTACTGTGCCCAGGGGCGATTTCCAGCGCGCGCTTGATCTGACAAAAGAGACATGCGCCGATTTCGCACAAGACGTTGTAGGCAACACCGGGCTGGCCAAGATGAGCATCGTCGGGACCGGTATGCAGAACGGCCCCGGGTACGCCGCCACCATGTTTGCAGCTCTGTCAAAAGTAAATGTAAATATAGAAATGATTACGACGTCCGAGATCCGCATCACCTGCGTCATAGACGCCCGCATGATCAAAGAAGCGGCCAACGCTCTTCACAGTGCGTTTGAGCTGGATGCGGCGGGCGGATGACCGTTGTCTGCCCCGTTCCTCGCCGTAGTCGTACCCGCTTACAACGAAGAAGATCGAATCGCGTCCAGCCTTGAATCACTGACCAACTACCTGTCGCAACAGTCGTACACGTGGGAGATTGTGGTCGCCGATGACGGCAGTAGTGATGACACGGTCTCGATAGTGACCGAAGTTGCAAAACGCTTGCCATCGACCCGTTTGATCTCGCTGCCTCATAGAGGCAAAGGCGCCGCCGTCCGGTCCGGAATGCTGTTCACCGACGCCAAGTGGCGGTTTCTCTGCGATGCTGACTTGTCTATGGAGCCAGAGCAGCTGGAGTTGTTCCTACCTGGCGGATCACCGCCAGCCGAAGAGATCGTTATCGGTTCTCGTGAAGCGCCGGGTGCGAACCGAATCGGCGAACCGGCAAACCGGCATGTTAAGGGCAGAACGTTCACAATGGCGGTTCGGCTCCTGGCATTCAGGGGCATCGAAGACACGCAGTGCGGCTTCAAGCTGTTCAGGGGTGGAGTGGCGGACCAGATCTTCGGGCGACAGAGACTCGATGGCTTCGGGTTTGACGTCGAGGTGCTGTTCATGGCCCGCAAGATGGGCCTCACGATCCGTGAGCAGGCGATCGACTGGTACTACCGCGACGGAAGCTCGATGACGTTCCTCAAAGGGATGGGCGGCTTCCTAGACATTGCCCGGGTACGTCTAAACTGGGCCATAGGCCGATACCGTGGCCTCAATTCCGACTAATCGTTCGGTCCACAAACCTAATCCCACCCTGAGGGTTTCAAAGGGACTGTCCCACAGCCAGACATTATGATCACCAGCGACGAACAACTCAGGGACATCCTCACCGACTACCGAAATATCGCCGTAATCGGACTCTCGCCAGACGTCTTCAGGCCAAGCAACAGTGTAGCTATCTACCTCTTAGACCACGGTTATAACGTGATCCCGGTCAACCCGAGCGTTGATGAAGTACTCGGCCTTCGAAGTTACCCCTCGCTTGAGGAAGTCCCGGGCGAGATCGACATTGTCGATGTATTTCGTCGATCGGAGTATGTCCCCGACATCGCCCGAGAAGCCGCAGAAATAGGCGCAAAGGTCCTCTGGACACAGCTAGGAGTCCTGAGCTCAGAGGCCGCTGCAATAGCCGAAAACGCCAACCTGAAAGTAGTAATGGACCGCTGCACTGTAATAGAACACCGGCGATTGGTAGCGCAAACCAGTTCCTAAGGATATGTGGCAATACGCTTAGCTCGCTTGATGCCCCGGACATTCCCGGCCAAATCCCACCATGAGGATATCGAAGGCACCGCCTCAAAAACATCGTGTCAGGGCCGATAGTCTTTGGCCCCTACGATGTGTGCCAGTCAATCCAACTCCGGCCGCTTCTCCCACACCGCCACTAAGCGCCTGCTATCACTTGTGAACGGCTCTCCCTGCCAACCCGACCAACGCTCACGCAACTTCATTCCGGCCAGCTCTGCCATCAGATCGAGTTCCGAAGGCCAAACGTAGCGGAACGGCATCGAAAAGTATTCCCAATTTCCGTCGACCAAGTTGAAATGATGGGACGTGAGGCCCTGCTCGGAGACCTTATATTCGTCGAACCCCAGCCGCTTATCGCTGACCTCCCAAGCCCGAACCGTTTCGCCGGTCGGTAGTCGCTGGAGATCAGGAACTAGAACCTCGATTACGAAGCAGCCGCCAGGTTGAAGATGTGCGGCTACGTTGCGGAAGCAAGCGATCTGCGCTTCCTGCGTCGTCAGGTTCATGATCGTGTTGAACACCAGGTACGCAACGGTAAAAGATCGGCCCACCCTTGCTGTCGCGAAATCGCCGATCGTGACGTCAATATCATTGCCGCCGGGCTTAACCCGCAACTGCGCAATCATCGACTTCGAGATCTCGATCCCGTGGACTTCCACCCCGAGCTGCGTAAGTGGCAGTGCGATGCGTCCCGTTCCGATGCCAAGTTCAAGCGCACTACCGTCAGAGGCGAGCCCTGCAAGAAAGTCGACTACTGGATCAACAATTCCCGGGTCGAACATCTTGGCCCAAGATTCGTCGTAGCTCGCCGCCACCTGTTTATTAAAGTGCCCGTCAGCGTGCATGGATCGATTTTATCAAGTGGTCGTGTGCCGAGACGTTTATGTACGTCCCGCCCTTCGAGGTACTCAGGGTGGGTGTTGAGTGCTCAGGCTTGCATTCTGTTGACTGAGTTGTCCTACGCGTATCCCAAGCGGGCAAGTACCTTGCGAACTGCCGCGATCAGCGCTTCGATGTCGTCTTCTGTGTGGATGGAAGATACCGTTCCCTGACAGCTTGGCGAGAGTAGGAAACCCTCGTTCTGTAGGCCCAGAAACATTGCCCGGGTCATCGTTTTGTCGTTAGTCATGGAGGATCGGTAATCGATCACGCGTTCTGGTGTGAACTGCAGACACCAGAGTGACTCCACGCCGGTGACGCCCATCGGCGCCTCTACCTCGGCGATCAGCGAACGGAGCTTCTCGCGAATCACGCCGCCCATACGCCCAACGTACTCGTACACCTCGGGCGTTGCTGCCTCAAGGGTTGCGACACCCGCAGCGGCCGTCATCGGATTGCCGTTGAAAGTACCTGCGTGCTGAACCCGTGGAGCGCCATTGCTCGGGTCGTAAAGCGACATGATGTCGGCACGACCGCCAAACGCTCCAACCGGTAGGCCGCCACCGACCACCTTGCCAAACGTCGTCATATCGGGCGTCACGCCGTAGTGCTCTTGTGAGCCTCCGCGTGAGACTCGGAAGGAGATTACCTCGTCAAAAATCAGAACGATGCCGAGCTCTTTTGTGACGGCCCGAAGACCCTCGAGAAAACCTGGTTCAGCGGGGACAAATCCGTTGCGGCCGTTTACCGGTTCCACGATCACACATGCCAGGTCGTCGGCGTTCTCACGAATAATGCGTTCGCAGTTCTCAATATCGTTGATCGGCATTATCACCGCACCGTCCGTGACCCACTCCGGTAGACCCTCGTAATCGTCTACCGAGTTCGGATCATTGGCGGCGCCGGCCAGGTCCAACTTTGGCGCAACACTTACCGCAACCGAGTCATGTGTACCGTGATATCCACCCTCCATCTTGCCCAGCTTCTGCTTGCCGGTGAACGCTCGCGAAGCTCGGATGGCGTTAAGGGTCGCCTCGGTCCCGGAGTTCACAAACCGTACTTGTTCCACGGACGGAACACGCTCAACAAGTATTTCTGCCCAGCGAATCTGGAGCGGTGATGGTCCTGGGTAGGACCAGCCTTCATCGACCTGATCCTGCATCGCCTTCACGACGGTGGGATCGCGGTGACCAACGATCAGCGTCGTCATGTTGTTGATGAAATCCGTGCGTACGTTGCCGTCTACATCTGTAATGCACACTCCATCACCCCCGACGATGTACGCCGGATAAGGTGGCCAGTAGATCGAATTACGGGAGTCGCCGCCTGGGAGGAATTTGGACGCCTCGGCGTTGAGGGCCTGGGACTTCGGGTTCTGGGCAATGTACGTGTCTATTTCGCGTTGAAGAGCATCCTGAACTGTCATCGATTAGACCCCGGCTATAATTTTGATTATGTCGTCAGATGGAGCGTAACGGAATACTACTCTGTGGCAGGCCAATTGCGGGACCACCGCTCATGCCTGATGTGCCGACAACCGTTGGAGCTCCGCCATTAAATTCGGTAGCACTGTGGCCGCTGACGCCCGAATAACGACGTCGCATTCTGGTGTGAGGCGCGTGTCAGATGTGTTGATCTCGATCAAGGTAGCTCCGTTGGCGTGAGCAATTCTGGGCAGCCCGCCGGCGGGACGAACAGTTGACGAACTGCCGATCACAAGTACGCAGTCCGCTCTATCGGTCTCGGCCCGGGCGGATGCCAGGGCCTTTGGCGGTATTGGCTCGCCGAAGAGTACCGAGTCGTACTTCACCGCGCCACCGCACTTTGTACACGGCAGCGCGGGCTGTCTGGCAAATAGATCGGCCCGAGGGGTCCTGTTTTCACACTCAATGCAGCGTAAAAAACGCCTTGACCCATGTATTTCCACGATGTTTTGCGTCCCGGCGTCTGTGTGCAATCCGTCGATGTTTTGGGTGATGAGCGACCGTATCCACCCGGCCTGTTCCATCTCGGCGAGGGCGTCATGGCCCGGATTTGGACGAGCGTCTCTGACCGACTGCCGCAACTCAACAATCCAGGGCTCTACAGCACGCTCTATCTCCCGGCGCCACCATGCCGATGGGTTTTCAAGGAAGTTCTGGTAACCGTTTCCGGACGGGGTGCCATGTCTTGTCCACAAACCGTCGGGCCCGCGAAATGGTGGGATTCCGCTCTCGACGGAGATGCCCGCGCCCGTCATGGCGATCACATACTCGCTGGATGCGATCATGCGGGCGGCGGCATCAACCGAGTTATGGAGATCAGTCGGCGACACGGGTTACATGACCTGACTCGACCGTCATGAGGGTGGCGCCCGCTAGGAACGAGCCCTCCACGCGGTCGAAATCGGTCGTAGTGATCAAGACCTGTTCGTACGAGGCTACGTTTTCCAACACTAGCGTGCGGCGCTTTTCGTCCAGCTCAGATAAAACGTCGTCCAGCGCGAGTACCGGGGTTCGCCCTGTTGCTGCGGTGACGAAAGCACCCTCGGCTAGTCGCAGCGCCAGCGCGATTGTGCGGGCCTGGCCGCGTGAGGAGAACGCTCCGGCCGGTTCATCGTTCAGGCTCAGCGCCATTTCATCACGATGCGGCCCGATTACCGTTTGTCCCTGTCCAATCTCGCGCGGCCGAGCCGCCACCAGCGCCACGCGCATGATCGAGATCAGATCTGCAGTCGAGTCAGGAATTTCGTCTGGACCGTCCTCGGCAACCGCCGAGATACGCGGGCGATACTTCACGCCCAACCGCTCGCGGCCTCCGGAAAGCGCCAGGTGTCTCGGAGCTGCTTCCTGCGCGAGCCGGTCAACGGCACGGGTGCGCCGTTCGATAATCGCGGCGCCTTCGTTCAACAGCCGATCGTCCCAGAACTTCAACTCATCGGGGCCAACTCGACCTTCACGCATCTGGCGTAACAGGTGATTTCTCTGCGTAACGACTCGCCCGTAACGCTGGATCATCTTCAGATATGGCGGTTCGCTTTGAGAGATTAGGATGTCGAGATAGCGTCGTCTGATGGAGGGGCCGCCCATTATCAGATCCAGGTCTTCAGCCGAGAACGCGACTACGTTCACGGCCCCAACGAACTCCGATGCCGGACGTGTGACGCCGTTGACGCGCAATTCCTTCTTCACCGAAGGTGCAAGCCGCGCCCCGCCGCTGCCTGCTTCCAACGACCGTGGGGTCACGTCAAAATCGATCTGCGACTGCACCGTCAACTCGTGATCCCGAGCGACACCTGCAATCTGCACGTGGCCTCCGTTTTGGATAACGTCCCAACCAAGAAGTTCCCGATCTGAAGAAGAGCGTGGTGATTTGGCGATGGCGATCATGTATATGGCCTCCATCAGGTTGCTCTTCCCTTGCCCGTTTGGTCCCTGGAACACCGTAATTCCGGCGTCCAGTTCAAGCGAACATTCCGGATAGTTCCGGAAGTTAGAGAGTTTGAGTTTCGTGATGCGGATTTTCGGGGCCCCGAGTTCTTGTTGCTCCCGATCGCGGGAATATTTTCCACGAACGGGCTAAAGCCCGGATTTTAGCACCGGTGCAATGTATCTTCTGCGTTCGAGTCACTCGGAATCTCATGGCGAAATCGAGATCCAATTCAGCACATCCAAGGGAGAGTCGGGGGTGGTGCACGGCAGACCATCCTCTTTCTTCCGGGGCCAGTACCAAAGCAGCCTGAGGTGGTAGCCGTTGTCTGGGACCCCCTTCCACCCGGCGATTAAACTTTGGGTAGGATCGGCGCTCGGTTGTCGATATAACCCTAATCGGATCACCACGACGGAGCAGAACATGAACCTGAAGAACTGGATCCGTGAGATCCCGGACTACCCGAAGCCTGGCATTCTGTTTCGGGATCTCACGCCGTTGTGGAAATCGCCCGAGACGTTCAACTACACGATTGATTGCTTTGCTGAAAAGTATCTGGGTGCGCCGATAGATGCCGTGGCGGGTATTGAGTCACGTGGATTCATGTTTGGCGTGCCGCTCGCGCTGAAATTAGGTCTTCCCTTTATCCCGATTCGGAAAGAGAACAAGCTTCCTCCGGAGGTTGTCGGGGTTGATTTCGAACTTGAGTATGGCACCGGTCGCATAGAGATGCGTGTGGACGCTGTCGTGCAGGGTGACAGTGTTCTGGTGGTGGATGATCTGCTTGCAACTGGTGGTACGGCTGAAGCGGCGGCCAAATTGATTCAGCGGGTTGGTGGACATGTGCTGGCCATGGCGTTTGTCGTGGAGTTAGAAACCCTGAATGGTCGGGACGTACTGAAGGGCCACGATATTTACTCACTCGTCACTTATTAGGAGGCTTGTTGGATACCGGTGGGGCAAAACGCTCAGGATCTGGGAGTTCGATTGATGACTCATGTGACGTTTATCAACACGTCTGCGTTTAAACCGATACCCGATTACCGGTAAACCTTGATTACAGAAAGCACCAGACCATATCGCCATCACAGACGAGACAATGTGCGGGTTATGGATCGCGTCACAGGTCACGAAGAATCATCTGTACAGTCTTAACGGTCCGACCGAGTCTGGATGAAACCGGTGTACTGTTGCGCTGCAAGAGCATCTGGAGAATTAACCCGGTAAGCGGGCATTACTTCTGAGGGTAGAGGTGACCATGTTCGAGACTCGCACGCTGTCAATTGTGCCGGACGATATCGCCCCCGACGGATCCCAGATACGCCTGATCAGCGTACTGATGGCTGGTGGAAGCATGGTGCAATGCACGCTAAAACCGGGCCAAATCACTCAGGCGGTTCAGCACAGGACGGTAGCCGAGGCATGGCTCTGTATATCCGGAAACGGCAGGCTGTGGCGATCGCAAGACGAGAATCATGAGACTATTCATCTAACTCCCGGGACGGGAGCAAGCATCCCTGACGGCACTCGGTTTCAGTTCAGAAATGACGGCGATATACCGCTCGAGATCGTGATAGCGACCTTTCCGTCCTGGCCGGGTGTGTCGGAGGCGATTCAGTGCGAGGGTGAATGGGCACCTAACGTATGAAGCTAAATAAAGTCTTTGCAAACTGCATTTAGAACTGGCAGCCATTAAAGTAGCCAATATGGTGAATAAGACACAACGCCTCCAGGAGTGGTTTGACGAACGGGAACGCCCCGATGCAGAGCCGTACGGCGAATTCCAGCACGTGGGCGCCAACCAGACCCTCGTCCGGATCCTCCTCCAGGGAGTCGAAATGGCCCCGGATATGACGGTCCTCGATGCGGCCTGCGGAATCGGAGGCAATGCCCGTTGGCTGGCGTCCCTCTACGATTGCGTGGTCTGGGGCTATGACATTGATGAGCGGGCGATTGAGACTGCCGAGGAACTGGCGGAGATAGAAGGCATCTCAGGCCTCTGTCGGTTCGTTGCAAATCGAGATACGGCCCTCAGTTTTGAGGACGAACAGTTCGATATCGTGCTATCTACTGAGGGTTTCTATCACCCGCCGGAAATCATGCGCGTGTTGAAGCCGGGCGGGCTTTTCTTACTGACTGATTTCTTTGGATCCAGTGACGTGACGGGTGAATCGATAGCTGAACAGTACGGTATGGAGCTTGAACTCTCGCACGATGTCACCGATCTAGCGCTCGGATTCTTGAGGGCCAAAGAGATAGAGGCGAGTCTGCTTTCGGATGCCGGATTGATAGACGCACGACAACTAGTTGAAGTCATGAACACGGGGAACACGCGTTACTCAGCAAGCGGTGGGCGGCACATTCTTGCTCGGATGCATAAACCCCGATAGCGATCCGGTCCTGTAAAGCCAATGACGCAAAACGTGATGATTAACATCCGAATTAATTGCCGGCTTATAAATTCGGCTTAGACTGACAAACCGATGGCCTATTGGGACCAATACTTCAGGTAAGCGGATA
>JAAZYK010000049.1 GCA_014239685.1 Dehalococcoidia bacterium
TGTCGGTCACCCAGACGCCTTCACCCTTAACGAATATCTTGAGGGCGCCATCCCGCCAGTCAGCGGTCTGCATGGCGTGCATAAACAGATGCTCCCCAGCAGTCTGTCGAAGGTTTTCTATCTGTTCTCCGGTGAAGGTCTCGGTGGTCATTTAAGTGGCTCTCCGATACGGCATACGGTGGGTGAAGTGCGGCTGGCCGACATCTGACGTCAGTTTACGGCCGCGCAGCTAGACGGTCCATAGTCAGGTAAAGGATTGAACATGCTCTTCCGGTTGCGCGCCCATGAGCGATGTTTACAATCCATTCGAAACCGCGCTCCCTGTAGTTAACTGAAAACAGCAGAGATATGCCGAAAGAGGTCCAGATATGACCGTCAATATTGCCACCGTGTATGAGCGATCCAAGAGCCCGGGACCACAGCCAAATGGCCTCCAGGCCGCCGAGGATGGTCTCTGGTACATAGACCAGCGGAACGACAAAGTCTACAAATTAGACTGGGACTCCGGCGACGAAATCTTATCATTCCAGACCACCACGGAACACGCCAGTGGGATCACAATCGGCGATGGCTTCGTATGGGTTTCCTCGACCTTTGGACTGACCATTCACAAGATCGATATGGAGACCGGCAAGACCGTGCAGGAACTCCCGACGCCTGGAGTCGGACAGGTTGCGTTCTCTCCTCTTGGGACTGCAGCTCGCGACTCGGGCGCTCACGGACTTGAGTGGCGCGATGGCAAGCTCTGGGTCGCTGTCCCGCCGTCCCAGATGATCTATCAGCTAGACCCGTCTAACGGTGAGGTTTTGCACAAGATCAAAGCTCCGGGCCTACGTGTACACGGCATCGCATTTGACGAAGACGGCAATCTATGGTCGGCCGACACCGCATCCGGCGTCGTATCCTTGCTGGATGTTTCGGACGGTCGTGTCCTTAACTACATCCGGGTCCCATGGCCGACAGAGGTTCACGGCCTGACTATCGATTCCGCCGGTAAGCTCTGGTATTGCGATGCAGAAACGATGGCGATCGGACTGCTCGGCCGTTGAGAGACCTCCCCAGCTTGCATCTGGCAGAGTTGATTTCGATCTAGGCCATTCGGTTTCAGGTGTTGCCTTTTCTGTGCAGCACCGCCATTTTCTTTTTGGCCGACGTTTAACGGTGAACTCGGATCAGGTGATCGGCCGTTGGACCTCCGTGATCCAGGACGGCTGGTGTAAAGGACCAACAGGCCCGGTTGCTGCGAAGGGCCATGCCAGTTTTCGGATGGCGCCCCATCGGCCCGAGAACCAAAGCCAGTCAAACTGATTCTTGCTTCCTTTCGGGGGCTGGCCGTTGATCTCTACCAGCAAGATGTCGTCGGCGGTGTTCCAGATCGGGCCTCCATCTGAAGTGCGGTCCCGGGCTTTCGGCCACATCTGTTTATGGGAGCCAGCGGACGGATAACTCGCGTGGCTCCCAAGTGCCGAGTAGACGATAGGGTTTCCGGCAGGCGTGAACCGAAGGACCGGATCGATTTCTGTGCATTCATCGGGAGATGCCCACCCGCCGTTGATCTGCCCGTGGGCCGAGAAGTAAGCAGCGATCAAAGTGGGTTCGCTGGCGTTAGTTACACGGACGGTTACGTGCTCCCAGTCGGCCTCGTGCGTGATGTGTCGGGCCTCCCGGCCGTTGAAGGGGTAGAAGAACCAGAACTGAATATCGAAGGCCTCAGGATCTTCCGGTACAGACCTCGCATTAACATAACAAGGCGCGTTCAAGCGACCGCCGGTCGGTCGAAATCCATGTCTCGTATTTTGTTGATGCGGGCCACTCGGGATATCCAGATACAGGTCAATCCCACCGCGATCTGCGTTTCCGTAAAACCTCAGCGCCTCAAGCGTCACACATCCAACCGGTAGCAGTACCGCGTCCCTTCTTAACAGTCCTCTCCAGCGCCGCAGACGCGTTCGTTCCAGGTACCACTCAATCGATGACGGGCGATTCGGATCGTCCGGATGCAAACGGACCTCCGGGGCGAATCTCGGCAACGCGGCAACGAGATCAAAGGCCGGATCTCTCATGGATTCCCTATCTGTTATGCATCAGGTCAATGGATCGGACCGAATATTTCAAAGCCCGGTTGGCCTCAGGTTCCGATGCTTGGTCCACGGTCACAGTACGCCCGCAGTGTCTCAATCGCGGACAATACGGCTAGGTGGCTTGTTCGCGGGTTGCGAACGTGTGGCTGATTCACCAGCCGAAACGTAAATTCTCCGAACGTTCCCCGGGCGTGAATCTCATGAACGTTACCGGGAGATTCCGGGTCCGCAACCACCTTCACTATGGTCCGTTTCGGGCCTACCCCGGCGATGCTCATGGTCGCGGCGACGTTCACGTTCGCCGGGAACAACGCCACTGCTTCAAGAGCAGGACCTTCGTACAGAATGGTCGGCTCGGTGATTTCGATGTCTTCCCATTCGACGAAACCGGGCGCTCCGGAAAACGATCGCGGCGTTTTTGTGGACGTTAGGGTGACGCTATCGAGCAGGTCGCGCACTGAGCGAAGTGCATCGATTCCTCCCAGCGCTCCGGAAGGGATGATGATGTCACACCGATTACTCGTCGCGAGGTTTATCAGGCGGTCAAAAAGCTCCGTATCCGCAAGTGCGCCGGAGCTAAGGATGAACAGAGAACGGCCCTCAGAGAGGACGGTTTCCCCATACGTTTCAATGGCGGCGGGTGCTGCGCACTCGACCACCAGTGACACATCTCTGGTTGCCAGAAGATCTTCCACAGTCCGACATGCTGTGGGCCGCGGTTGCAATTTTTCGGCCAAGCGTTCCGTCGCTTCCGGATCTTCATCAAAAACGGCGATGATTCGGGCATTTTGAACCTCTCGCTCCGAAACGGCGAGGGCGACTTCTACACCCATCGTTCCACATCCAAGAAGACCAATGCCGACGCGTCCATCCATTTGGGTCAAATCCGTCCTTCCGTGCAGCATCAGCTTGTTTGTTCCAGTTATTCCCGGTCATTCGGGGCGTCGTCGCCCGTTTAGTTGAACAATCCAAGGTTAAACTCAGGCGTCTTTACCCTTACCTTGATAAAGCTTTGTACTCAGGTCTTACAAGCAGTCGGGTCAGGTCAATGTATCAGGAGATTGGTTTCGGGATATCTCGGATGGGTCGCGAACAGGTCCACCGAGATCGAAGTTTTTATCCCCGGATCAGTCCCGCAATAATTTGGGGAGCAAAGTAGATTGGCGGCATCATCAATCACTGGAAAAGTGCAGACGGTACTCGGGCCTGTCGACCCAGAGACATTAGGTCCCACCCTCACGCATGAGCATCTGTTAATCGATTTCCGAGTGGTCTTTCAACCGCCAAACAACCTTGACGAAGCTGGTATGGCGGAAGAAAAACTTTCGCTCTCGAATCTCGGCTGGATCCGACACAACTGGAACAACTCGTTGGACAATCTGACCCTGCTGGATGAAGAGGTCGCCAAGGCAGAAGCCAGCCATTACTTCGGGTCCGGTGGCCGCACGATGGTCGATGTCACAAGCAACGGCCTCGGGAGAAACCCAGGTGCGCTGGCACGCATCAGCAAAGCGACCGGATTGAACGTCGTGATGGGTGGTGGACATTACATCGGAAGCACACACCCGGATGAGTTCGAAGTCATGACAGCCGATGGCATCGCCGAAATGATTATTCGTGACATTGAACAGGGTGTCGACGGCACAGGAATCAAGACCGGGATCATCGGAGAAGTCGGTGTTTCTGCACCCTGGACTGAGTCAGAGCACAAGACGATTCATGCGGCGGTAATCGCTCAGGTGCAAACCGGCGCACCCGTGTTAATCCACCCAGGACGAGAGGAAGGTTTGCCGCTCCAGATTCTTGAGGCCGTTCAGGGCTGGGGCGGCGACATGGCCAATACCGTCATGGGCCACATCGAACGAACTATCTACGACAGGGACGCCTTGAAACGCGTTGCCCAAACAGGTGCCTTCGTGAACCTTGACCTGTTTGGCCACGATTCCTCTTACTACCCGCTGGCTCCCAGTTCATACATGCCGAATGATGCCCAGCGTCTGGATCAGATCGAATTTCTGATCGATCAGGGCCACGTGGGTCAGATCCTGCTGGCGCACGATGTTTGTTCAAAGCATCGGCTGAAGCAGTACGGAGGGCACGGCTGGGATCACATTATCTCCCGCGTGGTTCCGCAGATGCTGGCAAGAGGGATCAGTCGTGAACACGTAGACCAGATGCTTGTGGACAACCCGAAACGGATGCTGACGTTTGCCTGACCAGTGATATTCGGCGGTGGGAAAGCGTCCAACCGAGAGCTATTACGTAAAATTTTATGACGCCTGAGGATGACAGAATTTCCGCAGGCAAGTTTCAATCTGGATCACGCGATAGATGAAAGAACTGGAGTCAATAGTTTGACGCAGGGCCTACTGCGAGAAATTCGGCGTCTGACCCCGACAGCGACGGGCGTGGGATTTTTGATACTCCTTTTTGTCGCCTGCTCAAACGGTGACGACGAATCCGTAGTCAACGACGAGGCACCGCTTAACGATATTTTCCTGTTCGTAATCTCTTCCGACGCAGCCATTGGCGAGAACCGGTTGCCCTTCGCACTCCGCCGCGCAGACGGAGGAAAGGTTGATGTGGCTTCGACCGATGTCACGATTACATATCAGAAGCGCGATTCTGACGGCGTAATTACAGCCCCTGAGCCGACGTTCAGAAAGTGGCCCGTCGGCGGCGGTATCTTCACCACGACGGTCGAATATGACAGCGCCGGGATCTGGGATTTCACCGCGAACATCACACTGCCTGATGGCACCCGAGACACTGCGGATGCGACGACGCTTGTAAAAGAGGCGTCAGCCACACCCGCAATCGGCTCAGCAGCCCCTGTAATTACAACCAAGACCGGGACGACCCCGGAAGAACTAGCACTGATCACGAGCGATTCCAACCCAATCTCCGAGATGTACGCGGTCAGTTTTGATAACGCCCTCAAAACTGGAGATCCGGTGATCATAAGCTTCAGCACTCCGGCCTGGTGCACATCGGAGACCTGCGGCCCACAGCTCAATGTGATTGACCAAGTCCGCCAAAATCACATCGGCGAAGCCGCGTTTATCCACGTCGAGTTGTTTGACAACCCGGATGTGATGCGTGAGAGCGGCGATCCGTCACTTGGTGTCGAGACCCCAGCGGTGGAGCCGTGGAACTTGCCGTCCGAGCCATGGACCTTCATCATCGACGGCAATGGTCTTATCGCAGCCAAGTTTGAGGCGTTCACGACATCAGACGAGCTTGAAGAAGCGCTGGTGCAGGTGCTGGCGGGCGGCTAAAGCCCGACCGGGTGGTCCAGATATCAGTCGGTAATGGCGCTGATGACCAGATGGCCGTCTTCTTCAAAATATTCGACCCGAATTGATTGACCCGTCGCCGCGTGCTCTTGAAGATGCGAAGGAGTTTGCCCAACAAACCCGCGCGCCTTGAACTGCCATGCAACTCCATCAGCATCTACCAGGTCGAGCTCAGCAAGCGCCGTGACAGACGAAGGCACGACATTGGTGACCTGGCCAACCACAAACCGATATCCATCGCCCGAACCGCAGGCGGCTGATAACGATATCGACAACACTGCGACCAAGGTAAATACAGGCTGCGCGAGCCGCCGGTTTACCATCATCAACTAGCTCGACGCCGCGTCCGCTATCAGTTGTTCCAATCGCTCCAGAAGAGCGTCGGATTCGTCCAGGATGTCACGGTCACGAGGCTCTTCTCCGAGCGAGTGTGCCTCTTCAATATCGGCCCGGGCGAGTTCGAAATCCTGGAACACGTCCATGTAGAGAGTTGCACGATCAAGATACGGCTCCGCGCTCACCGGCGAGTATTCAATAGCGAGACTGAAATCGCCGAGCGCGAGATCGTAGCTGCCGATCTGAAAGAGGAATCGGCCTCGCCACCAGTAGGCTGGGCCTTCATCCGGAGCGAGCTCTACGCCTTCATTGAACATCTCCAGCGCGTCCGCAGCACGTCCGGCTCCACTCAGGATTCTTCCCAGCACGATCACCGCGTTCGGGTCCGATGGATCAAGAATCCGAGCTTGAACTGCGTCCTGATTTGCGCCGAGTATGTCTCCCACAGTCATGTTGGCGACGGCCCGGCCAGCGTATGCGCTGGCGAGATCAGGTTTGAGTTGAATCGCCCTGTCCAAATCCGAGATCGCTTCGGCCGATTTTCCCTGGGACATCAGAGCGCTCGCTCGACCTTCCCAGCCGCGAGCAAATTGCGGTTCAATCTCGATCACGACCGAGAACTGCCGTTCCGCCTGTACATAGTCGCCACGATTCAGATATGAGTGTGCCCTAGCGTAATTACGAACGTTCTCGTTTGTGCTGGATGGCTCCGGTGTGGCGCTCGGTTCTGCCGTTGCAGAGGTGGGTGCCGCTATCGTCTCCGGTTGAAGCTCCGCCGTCGCGATAACTTCAGCCGGTCCCGGTGTCATATCGGCCTCGTCGGAAACCGAACCATCCCCGCTCGAACAAGCGACAAGTGCGATCAATCCCACGGCGCTGAACACCTCCAGCCATCTGCAGACCTTGAGTTTCATCCGTTTTTTTTGGCGCCTATCCATTCTCTGGGCACTGTCACCTTTCGTGATATACACAAATCCGTACCGAGATTATGTACCCGGAACATGAATCAGGGTTATGTTGTCTCGCCGTAGTGGGGAGTTCAATATGCCCTGTCCTCAAAAGTCGCTTGCCTCTCAGCGGTATGACACTGAACATATCCCGTCGATAACGGTTCCTTGAGATCAACCATGGGAAGTTGTCCCTGGAAAGGTTTTACGAACGCATGTCCCGTACGGGTTTGATTTGCTAATAGACCTTCATTGCCACACCATCGAGCGTTCCGACGATAGCACCGCATCTGCGATCGATCTGGCTCGCAAAGCACAGGAAATGGGACTCGATGGGATCTGTCTGACCGATCACGATACCTTCTGGCCCGCGGACGAGGTGAAACGGATCTCCGACGAAGCCGAAATTCTTGTGCTGGCCGGTGTGGAGATCAACACAGACGGCGGGCATGCGCTGGTGTTCGGGTTAGATGAGTACATTTTCGGCATGCACAGGCCGGCTTTTTTACGGGAACAGGTTGATCGGGTAAACGGCGCAATGTTGATGGCGCACCCTTACCGCCGCTCACTTCCATGGGGCGTCGCTCCCGGTACAAAAAGCTACGACGAAGCACTCAAGCGTGCAATTACAGGCGAATTCATTAGGGTGGTCGACGGCGCAGAGGTTATCAACGGGCGAGCAACCGAGATCCAGAACGAGTTCGCACGGCTGTTGCTGGATGCCGTAGGCACGCCAAAATTATCCAACAGCGATACGCACACGGTCGAGGGAATCGGTCATGTCGCAACAGAGCTCGAGCGAGAGGTCTACGACGTCGCCGGCCTGATCGTAGAACTCCAAACCGGGCGTTTCCGTCCGTGGTCCGCACCGGGATGGATCGCCAGTGGAATGAACTCCAATAACACTCCCACCACTAGACCCGGCTAACGCAACCCGATAAGACGGGCGACGACCATCTCCAGCGCAACCCTGTCTCGAACCTCGCCCGATTTGTAGCTGAGGTCTGCCTCGCCAAGACTACGATGTGCTTCAGCCAGATATTCGTGGTTGAAACGAACGGCCTGTGCCAGCGTTTTGCGCAACGGGAACTCGGCTCTCAGCCCAATCCGGTTGCCTATCTCTCGCTCATCAACGCCGCGCTCACCCAGGTGGCTGGCGAGGATCAGCATGCGCGTCTGGCGGGTCAACATTGTGAGGATGTACCCCACGCTCGCGCCATCATCCAATAACTGATAAAGCTCCTTCATCGCCACACCCGGGCGGCGCTCAAGGATGGCGTCCACGGCGGCAAAAATGTTGGCCTCTCGGGCACGTGGGACCATCATCTCTACATCATCCGGTTGGATCGCACGATCGCCGACATAAAGCGAAAGTTTTCGGATCTCCTGATCAAGAAGACGAAGGTTTGGGCCGATAAGCTCGCCAAGCTTTACGATGGCTGAGGGCGAGACCTGAACTCCCTCCGACATTACACGCGCCCTGATCCAGTCGCCTAACTCACGAGGACGCGGCGTGGAGTAGACCGAAATATTCAGCGTGTCGGACGACTTGAGGGCACGGATCGCGCCGCCGTTATCCTTTAATTTTTTTTCCTTTGCCCCCGCTGGGAATGTGTCGATAAAGACCAGCTCGGTAGTGTCCGGTAGCCCGACCAACATTTCGCCAAACTTGTCCCATCCAGTGGTGGACATCTGTGCGGCCGTTGCATCTCCCCTAACGCGGGCGGATTTGGTCGTATCAAGCCGCCGAAGTAGTCCGCGCACAAGCACGATACGGCGGTCAGCCAGGAACGGCACAGTACGTGCCGCCGCCTCCACTTCGCCGGGTTTGAAGTTACGCCCTTCAAACTCGATCGTGTTTGATGCGGCCGCATCCTCCCCCAGTGACGCGCGAATCTCCCGCACCGATTCGTCGATGCCAAATTCGTTGTCGCCGTGGAATACGCGGATCAATAGGAAGGATCCCTACGTGAAATAAGATAAACTGGCGGGATACGATTTCGTTACGTTCAGGTTCATCCACCGACCGACTTTTGCCCCATGCGCGCACTCCTGCTCATCAGGTACTTTCCGCTAATCCTGTCGGCCATTCGGCTGACGTGGGGATTGTTTCTAGACCGTCGGGTTGGCATCAAGATCAAGTTACTGCCGATCCTTGCGATCATCTACGTCCTATCGCCCTTGGACCTCTTACCGGACATCATACCGGTGGTCGGGTGGGTGGACGACCTGATCGTGGCAGGCGGCCTGCTTCTGTTGTTCTTCATCCTAGCTCCACACGATCTGGTACTCGAACGAATCCGTGGGGAAGGCAACACTGACCGATATGAACCACCCGACGAGGAGGGACAGACCGTTGATGGCACGTTCCGATATACCAACGAGGATCCACCTCGATAGCGACGAAGGGCAATACTCCGGGCACTTTTAAGTTTCCCGTTGTCACACGCCCGCGAACGGCCATAATTAACACTCCCCAAAAACAATGGGCGCCCGAATGGGTCGCGACGAGGTAATGCACGCTTAATGCGCATCGGGATCATAGGACTGCCAGCAAGCGGTAAAACAACACTTTTCAACGCGCTCACTCGCGGGCGCGCCGCGACAGGTTTCGCCGCCGGCAGGGGCGCGAATCTCGGGGTTGCGCATGTTCCAGACAACCGTCTCGACGCCCTGACGGAGTTATATAAGCCACAACGCACCGTGCCAGCGGAGGTCACCTATGTCGATTTGCCGGGACCGTCCGAATACGACGGTCCAAAAGGTGGGATGTTCGCCGGGGAGGCGCTAACACAGTTGCAGACGGTGGACGCCGTGCTGGTTGTCGTGCGCGGATTTGAAGACGCCTCCGTGCCGCACGTCAAAGGTGGGACCGACTGGCGGCGGGACGTGTCCGATATCGCATTCGACCTGCTATTCGCCGATATCGCCCTGCTGGATCGGCGGATTGAGAGGCTCACGAAAGACATCAAAGGTGCGAGTCAGGCGGATCGGGTACGTATAAATAACGACATCGAATCGTTGCGACATCTCCAGTCAGAACTTGAAGAAGGCACACCCCTCAGGGCCAGAGAGTTCACGGAGCAGGAGCGTGGTGCGGTGCGCGACACCTTCCTACTGTCCGCCCTTCCGTTCCTGGTAGCCGTCAATATTGGCGAGGGAGATATCCCGACTTCTGACCAGATGTCGTCCGAAGCCTCGGAAGCTGTAGGCACTCAGAAGTCGGGCGCGGTCGCAGTCTGCGCCTCTCTTGAAGCTGAACTGGCGGGGATGGACGCAGATGAGGAGGCAGATTTCCGGGAATCGATGGAAGCCGGGGAGTCTGGTCTGTCCCGCATCATCAATCTGTCATACCAAGTTCTCGGTCTGATTTCGTTCCTAACCGTAGGCGAGGATGAGGTGCGCGCATGGACAGTGGAGCGCGACACTCCTGCGGCAGTTGCCGCAGGGCGAATCCACTCGGACATCGAACGCGGCTTCATTCGCGGCGAGGTGGTCGCTTACGATGACCTTCTCAAATGCGGCAGTCAGTCAGAAGCGCGCACGCAAGGATTACTTCGGTCTGAGGGACGTGAATACTTGATGCAGGATGGCGACACAGTCAATTTCCTGTTCTCGGTGTAACGATCATAAGTGGCCGCAAGCGATCCCAGTCATGTGGAACAACAGGCCAATACGGGAGATGGAACTAAATGGCGCCTGAAGAACTTGGACGGATAGAGAAGCCGGAGGCATCGGCTGTGATCGGCAAACGGAAGGTTTATCTAGTCACGATGGTTTCGCCCTTGCCGGGTGCACCGGAGGGATTTACCAGCCGACTGAAAAATTACTGGGATGCCATCAACACCAACGTCTCACAATTAGAGGCGCGGGCGGGAATCGTCAACCGAATATTCCACGAGGCCGTATCGGTATCTGGCGATCTCGGCCTGAATCTGGTCTCGCAGGTGAATCAGCCAGCATGGTCGATGGTCAAGAGTCGGATGGAGGCAGGCGCGACCCTTGAGGCGTTCGACAACGACGATCTTTTCTCCCAGATCGTAGATTGGTCCCGCTGCATGCAGGTGGGGCTTTCGAGCCAGGCAGTGGCCGACGTTATCCAGGAGAAGTACGCAGCGGCTGCCGAAGCACGCTTTGAAGGAATGTCGAAAGCCTTGGAGGAGAAAATTGGTGACGCTGAGGCCGCCATCGTGATCATCTCCTCGGCCCGTAGCATAAAAATGCCGGAGGGCGCCGAGCAGTTCAACGTGATGCCGCCGGAACTCGACGAGCTGGTGCGTTGGACCCGTGAAGCAAGCGAACAGGCGATGGCCGAGGCGCAACGGGCACAAGAAGCCGTCGCCGCGGGTGAAGATCCACATGCGGGTCACGATCATTCACAAGACCAGCCGGAGAACGGCGGATCTGGGCTATGGACTCCGGGGTCCGCGTAAGTGCAGGCGGTACGCCGAAATCACAAACGGGTATGGGTGGTCCCAGTGGCCTATCACTTTACGTTCATATCCCGTTCTGTGAGACAAAGTGCCACTACTGCGATTTCAATACCTACGCTGGCATTGAGGCATTAATCCCCGGTTACTTGACCGCGCTTGAGAAAGAGATTCGTTTCTGGGGGCGCGGGCTTTCTAGGCCCAAGGTATCGACGGTCTTCTTTGGTGGTGGCACTCCGTCATACGTCCCGATAGAGGGCATCGAGGCAATCTGTGCCGCCATCTTCGAGGCATTCGATGTGGATGCTGGCGCCGAGGTAACCTTGGAGTCGAATCCGGGCGATTACTCACGGCGTGACCTGACCCGATACATCGGCGCCGGTATCAACCGGCTGAGCATCGGTGTGCAGAGTCTTAACGATGGACTTCTGAAATCACTAAGTCGGCGTCACGACGCGGAAACGGCCATCGGCGCGTACCGGTCAGCACGGGAAGCCGGTTTTGAAAACATCAACCTAGACCTTATGTTCGGGCTCTCGGACCAGACCATCGCACAGTGGCGAGACTCGGTGGATTGTGTAATCGCTCTTCGGCCCGAGCACTTGTCTTTGTACGCGCTAACGCTGGAGCCTGGCACTCCACTGGACGCAATGGTGAAGAGTGGCGAGGTCACAGACCCGGATCCGGACCTCGCCGCCGATATGTATTTGTACGCGGAATCAGCGCTTGCAGATGCCGGTTTTGATCACTACGAGATTTCCAACTGGTCGCTCCCGGGCCAAGAGAGTCAGCACAACTTAACTTACTGGATGAATGCACCGTATCTGGGTGTGGGACCGGGCGCACACTCGTATCTAGCAAACCGGCGATTCGCCGCTTTAAGATCGCCACGTCGATACGTTGATTTGTTTGGTGGCGTTCTGCCTGAAGGGGATCCGGTGGAGGCGCTTTCGGCTCTGCGAATACTGGAATCGGTTGAGCCGGTTACTGTGACGATGGAGCTTGCCGACACGATGATGATGGGGATGCGGCTCTCGCGGGGTATCCGTACTGACGAGTTCCGGACTCGATTCGGAACCAACATTAGTGATGTGTTCGGGCCATTGATAGATGAACTTTCAGGAATGGGTCTGTTGGTAAGTGATGACGTTGGGATTCGGCTGAGCGACAGTGGCCATCTGCTCGGCAACGAAGTGTTCGAGCGGTTCGTGACGGCGTCGGCAGAGGTCAATCTTCCTGAGAATCAAGGAAGAGGTTAGCAAAGGTTCCTTACTCGCCGTTCGCCCAGGCTTTGATGATGTGGTGCGCAATCGCGATTGGTCCCGGTACCCGAACACCATTCCCTCCGGGATCGGCCGTAAGGGAGTAGCCCGGCGCTGACGATATTTCAAGCGCGGCTAGCACCTCGTCACGAGACACCCATCGAACGTCTGACATCTCCTGTGGGTCTATCTTGATGTCCGTAGTAATCGCCTGAGCGATACAGCCGATCATCAGGGACGACGGGAAGGGCCATGGTTGTGACGAATGGTATCGAACATCTCCGACACGAATACCGCCTTCTTCAAATACCTCTCGCCGTACTGCCTCTTCGATTGACTCGCCCTGGTCGATAAACCCGGCCAGAGCAGAGTAAAAACGGCTTGTCCGACGTGCGCGCCCCTGCCCTAGCAGGCATCGTTCGCCATCCGTGACCGCCATAATCGCCACCGGGTCTGTGCGTGGGAAGTGGTGTGCGCCACATGCATCACATATCCGTTCCTTGCCACCCTTTGTCGCATACGTGGATGGTGGGGGTGAGGAGAATCCGGCGGAGCTTCTTGGACTGCCGGATGG
>JAAZYK010000004.1:0-23796 GCA_014239685.1 Dehalococcoidia bacterium
CAGTTTTGAAGTTGTAGTTGATATCCAGGAGGATATCGACGTCGTCTCCGACCGCATCACGCATTACCTCGATCTGTTTCGTGGCATGCCGTACCACGTCCGTGTCGGCACGCTGATCGTGGCTCTTGCCGTCACGGCTCTGTGAGATAGCCCGAGGGGTTTCGCCCGGCCACAGGATGTTGGTTTTGAACGCCGTGTATCCAGCCGCAGGAACTTCTTGAGCCGCGGCCGCTACTGCGGCCCAATCCTTTAGAGGCTTGTCGGGAGCCAACGTCGGGTCGCCAGCGCGAGCGCTGGCTAGGTGGCTCCAGTAGACACGCTGCTTGTCTCGGTACGGCCCGCCCAGCAGATTATTGACCGGCACACCCATCGCCTTCCCCTTGATGTCCCAGCACGCCAGTTCGATAGCAGCGATTCCCATGTTCACTAGGCCACCTGGAGCCTGTCGCATCAGGCGGTACAGGTCAAAGTAAAGCTTCTCGACCGCCTCGGGGTCTTTGCCGATGACGTGCGGCTTAAAGTCCTCGATCAACCCGACCAGAGCGTGGGCTGCGACGCCCGATCCGAACTCACCGTATCCAGTAATGCCGGCATCAGTGCGCACGGCGGAGAACAGCCAGGGTCGGCGGCCTCCGTCGACTACAAATATTTCTACATCTGTGATCTTCACGTTTTACGTCCTATCGAATGTTTCCGACAATTTGTCTCTGACCTTGAAGGGCAATACGTTCGAAGATTGGCGTGCCCTGAGGCTGTCACTTGTTCCAAGCGTGCTTCTTTGCCACCTCTTCGTTCAGATCTGTGCCCCAACCGGGGCCCTTGGGTATGTCGATGTAGCTGTTCTTTGGCTCAGGTACCACCGTCACCAGCTCGTCCTTCCACGGAATCGCGTCGGGGTCTGACTCCATGATCCTCACGTTAGAAACGGAAGCGCACAGGTTCAAGCTCTGGAAGGTCGACAGGTGGGAGTTGTAGTTGTGCGGAGCGATGTTCAATTCGTAGGTCTCAGCCAGATCGGCAACCTTCTTGGCGTTGCCAAAACCCTGCCACTGCACGTCTACCTTCACGGTGTCCATCGCTCGTAGATCAAAGAAGGGTTGGTACTGACGCATTGTGACCAGTTGTTCCCCAGAAGTTATCGATGTCCGGGTCGATGTTTTCAGTTGCAATAGTGCCTCGGGATCCTGGTTGTCTATTTCCATCCAAAAGAGCTTGTACGGCTCAAGCGCACGGGCGAGTCGTATCGCACCCTCTGTTTTGAAGTTGTAGTTGATGTCCAGACAGATATCTATCTGGGGGCCGACGGCATCACGCATTACCGAAATCTGCTTCACCGCCTGGTTGATAATGTCCGACTCGGCAAGCTGATCGTGCGTCTTCCCGTCACGACCCTGGGTGATGGCCCATGAGGGATCGCCAGGGAACAGGATGTTTGTCTTGAACGCCGTGTATCCCTTGTCGACCGCTTCCCGGGCGCAATCGGCGACGTCGTCCCACGTCCTAAGTGGCTTCGCTCCCCAGAGTTCGGGGTTCCGCGCACGATACGTTCCCAGGTGAGACCAGTACACTCGTTGCTTCTCCCTGAACGGGCCGCCCACGACGCTGTGTACCGGTAATCCAAGCGCCTTGCCTTTTAGATCCCACAGCGCCAGTTCGATGCCTGCAATCGCCCAGGCCGTAACGCCGTAAGGCGTCCCTCGATATGCGCGATACAGGTCAAAGTAAAGCCGCTCCACCGGAGTCGGGTCCTTGCCGATCAGCCAGGAACTCATGTCTTGCACAAGGCCTTGTAGGCCGTGAGTCACGCCGCTCTCGCCGAACTCTCCATAACCTGTGATCGAGGAGTCTGTTCGTATAGCCACGAAGTGCCAGGGCCGTGCCCCGCCATCAACCGCGAACGTATCTATCCCGGTGATCTTCATTCGGCGAGCACTCCTATTTTAAAATCTCAGAGTCGGCTTGAAATCTATTGGGCGGCGCCACTGTACACCCGGGACCACTAGTCGGGGAGCCCGGGACGGATATACCGGGCGGTCGTAGAATCGCCGTCGCTGAGGGAAAAAGACTCGGCAATATTCGCGACCGCACTTGCATAAGGGAAATTCATGTATACGTCCCGCCCGATTCTCGGCCATGAAGAGATCCGCACACGACAGGGGATGGTCGTGGCGCAGCATCCTCTGGGTTCGGAAATCGGTCTGCAGGTCCTCCAGCGTGGCGGGAACGCCGTCGATGCAGCCGTCAGCACTGCCTTTGCGATGGGCGTTTTGCAGCCCCTGATGAACGGCATTGGCGGCGGCGGTCTTATGACGGTCCACATGGCGGCAGGTGGCGGTGGAGCCATCGACTACGGCATGCAGGCCCCTGCTAGAGCGACAACCGATGAGTACCCGCTTGAGGGCGGCATGGAGGGCATGGACACGGGCTCGTCCCGCTACTCTCGTAACTTCGCCTGGCCGAAGGTAAAGGACGACATGCTGTCGTCCGGTTACAAGTCGATCGCTATACCGGGAACGGTCGCCGGACTGAGTCGTGCGCTTGAAGAGTGGGGGACGATAAGCCTTTCAGACGCGCTGCAGCCGGCGATCAAGCTCGCAGAAGAGGGATTTGCTGTAGGGGCGCACTTCACCCTTTCGATTGTGGCGCGTCGAGAGCTGTTCCTGCGTTTTCCAGCCACGACCGAAATTTACTACCCAGGTGGGTACCCGATACCGGTGGGCGGAAAGTTGATCCAGAAAGAACATGCTGCGACGTTGCGAACACTGGCCTCGGGTGGACCCGATGCTTTCTATAAGGGCGAGATCGCCGAGAAAATATCCGCAGATGTTCAGGCAAATGGAGGGCTACTGGAAGCATCTGATTTCGCTCAGTACAGGCCCTTTCTACATCGACACGGCATGCTGGGCGAATACCGTGGCTACGAGGTGATGGGACTTCCTGGCCCGACTTCCGGCCCGACGGTGATGCAAACTCTCAACATTCTTTCGACGTTCGAACTTAACGGGACCAATCACGGCGACCCGGCCATACTCCATCTGATAGTCGAGGCGATCAAATTGGCAGCCTCTGACCGCTTTACCTGGATGGGAGACCCGGAGATTACCGGGGCTCCGATCGGTGCGCTGACGTTGCCCGGATACGGCGCGGAACGCGCGAAATCGATCGATCCAGCAAAGGCAGGACCGGCATTCGCTGGCGATCCCTGGCCCTATGAAGGCCGAGATAAGCCCGACGACTTCCCTGGCCCAGCTGGTGCGGCGGCGGACGATGGCACGACTCACATTTCGGTCGTGGACAAGGACCGTAACGCCGTGGCACTGACGCAAACAAATCTGGCCTACTCCGGCGTCGTAAACCCGGGAGTAGGTGTGATGATGAACAATGGGATCGGCTGGAGCTGTCCGCTACCTGGAACCGTAAACACCATCGTCCCACACGCTCGTGCACTCAACAACATGACTCCCTTGGTCCTGCTGAAGGACGGACAACTCAGCGGCGTTCTTGGTTCATCAGGTGGACGTCGAATCTGGACATCCGTTATACAGACCCTTGTCCATCATATCGATCAAGGTATGTCACTACAGGAAGCAGTTCAGGCACCACGCATCCACGTCGAGGATGGGGACGTGATTATGGATGGTCGTTTCGAATACGACACGATTAACGGATTGGCGTCACGAGGTCACGAGGTCACGATCGTCGATCCTAGGTTCGATGTATCCCCATATGCGGAGCCCAACGGAATTGCAGTTGACGGCGACGCACTACGAAGCGCCGTGTACCCGGTAGCGAAGCCGACGCAGGCGATGGGCTACTAGGGCAACGACGAAATCCCCCTCCTAGAGTAGGAGGGGCAAGCCGTGGTTAAGTAACTCTCGAACAGGGATGTTGTCATCCCTATTCTTCTCCCGAAAGACGAGGAACTTTCACAGGAGAACTGTTAAGCAAAGAAATACTGCTCGAGCGGAGGCCTCCAATAACCTCCCTCACCCTGCCCCCTAAGAGATGGAACTCAAACAACGAACCGAGGATGATATGACAGCCAAACGTGTACTTGTGACAGGTCTCAGCGGAGCAGTTGGCTCAGCAATCCGACCAGAGCTTGAGAAGCGATACGAGATTGCCGCTCTGTCGCGTTCCGGCGTGAACGGCGTCCCGGACGCACTCAACTTCCGCGGAGCCGTTCAGGACGCGGCGGCCATCGCACCGGCGTTCATCGGCGTGGACACCGTGATTCACCTAGCGGCTGACGGCGGTGCGCACAGCACTGATGGCATGAACGCTGGCTGGGATTCCATGCTCAACAACAACGTCGTTGGTGCTTACAACGTGTTTGAAGCAGCACGCGCAGCGGGCGTGAAACGGGTTGTCTTCGCCAGTACCGGCGCGACCGTCATTGGTTACGAGCAGGAATCGCCGTGGAGCGAGCTGGTATCGGTAGACGACTCTGAAACACCGGCATCGTGGCCAAACGTCACCAGAGACTCGGAACCAAAGCCACAAAGTCTCTACGGCGCGAGCAAGCTCATGGGCGAAGACCTTGCTCGCTACTTCGTGAACACATCCGATATGTCCATCATCTGCCTGCGTATCGGCGGTGTAGGTGCACAGGACGTGGTGAACGGAGTACGTGGCCGATCGATCTACTGCAGCCACGCAGATATGGCGCAGATGGCGGTAAAGTGCGTCGAGGCACCGGCGTCGGTGCGCTTTGACATCTTCTACGTGGTCTCAAACAACAAGTACGGCTACCGGGACATCGATCACGCCAGAGACGTGATCGGATTCCAGCCGACGGGAAGCGCGGAGACGGCACCTAAGGCTTGAGCATTTTTGGCGTCTAACGAATGTTCCAGGCACCTGAAGCTCTCACTCGCCCTGCACCTCCACTGAGTGAGAGAGATCAAGTGTCCCGAGGGTGAGATCAGGTTCATTTCCAATCATGGGCGAGGGCCTGATTTAACCACCAGTTTCCTCCCATAGCCGATCGCGCTCATCATCCGGCACATCCGCAATCGAAATGCTGTCTCCGGCAAGTTTTTCCGTGCGTCTGATTCGGTCCCGATATCGCAGCGCCTCAGCTCGAAGCGCAACCTCCGGATCGATCCCTGACGCCTGGACACGGGCCACGGCCTCAAATAGCTGGCGACCGGCTACTGCCTCTTGCTCCGCTTCGTCGATGCCGTTGAGCGCGCCATCGCCACTCGGCACCGGTAAACCGGCACGTCCAGCGCGTCGCTGTAACGCGCCGGCATACGCCAGTGCCGGCATCCCGGTTGGAAGGCCGTTGGTTATCGAATCCCGACCTGGCTCTTTGCTCTTCAGCGCATCCCATTGCTGCGACACCTGCTCCGCCGTCTCAAGCCTCCGACCACCTTCCTGAAACACATGTGGGTGACGGCGGACAAGCTTGTCGATCACTCCCCCGACCACATCTGCCATCGTCCATTCACCAGCGCGTCTTGCTATGTCTGCGTGAAATGTCACCTGGACCAGCAGGTCGCCCAGCTCTTCCGCCAGTGCGTCGTCATCGCCGAGGTCCAACGCTTCCAATGCCTCGTAAGACTCCTCCAGCAAGTTGGGTCGCAACGAGGCATGGGTCTGCTCCCGGTCCCACGGACAACCGCCCGCATCTCGTAGCCTCTCAACCACGGCCAGAAGATCTTCAACAGTGGTGGACGATATATCAGGTCTGGGCATAGGTGTATCTCCTGGGTGATCGAACACGTGCCGGACAAGGCACAGAAACGAGACGTTGCAACGTACCATAGGAGCCGATGAACAATCTCCGTAACAACGACCAGTTGGCATCGTCATCCGGGTTTCGTATTGCCGTAATCGTCATGCTGGCGATCAGCCTTCCGCTTTTCTTCATCGCTTTAAATGTGCGGGTGCTCACCAACTCCCAAACGTTTTATGAGTGGGGGTTCGACGCCAATAACGTGGAGCGGCACACTGGATTGGATTACTCGGCTCTGACTAGCGCTGCGAGCCAGATCATCGATTACTTCGGTAACGACAAGGAGTTTCTCGATCTGCGAGTCGATTTCGAAGGTCGTGAGATCGGGATGTTCAACGAGCGCGAGATCACGCATATGTCTGACGTAAAAGACGTGATGAATGTGATGTTCAACGCCGTATGGGTCACCGGAGCGATGGTAGTGATCGTGGTCGCTGGTGGCTTTTTCTTGCTTGGCCGCGGATTTCTGCCGATGTTGCGCTCAGGGATCATGTGGTCGACGATCGCCGGATTGTCGGTCGCTGCACTATTTGGATTGGCTACGTTGATCGACTTCAACACGACTTTCCAGCTGTTCCACGAGGTGGTTTTCAGGAACGATTTCTGGAAACTAAACCCATCTCAGAGTCAGCTACTACGCCTTTTCCCGCAAAGCTTCTGGTTCGCAGCTACGTTGATACTCGTCGCGATCACGGCGGTGCAACTGGGGATCGTGTACGGCGCGGCTTGGTTGGCGTCGCGCCCCCGGCGCTGCGATTAATCGCTCGCGTTTGCCACAATAATGCCCCCATCTGCCACCGGAAGAGGCCAGACGCCCTAGGAGTGACGGAGGGCAGAGGTCTTCAAGAGAATTGGCTTAGTTCGACAGAAGCCCTTCTGGTAAAGGTTCCGCGCCCACAATCGGGATCATCGTTATCGTTAAAGACATCGTAGAAACGCGGGCATATTCCCAGCCGCTTCTCTCTTAAGACCAAAATTCAGTCGTTCAACCAGCTATCAACAACCGCCGGTAGTTCGTCCAGTCCTGAGATGATGAAATCCGGTTGAACGCGTGGCGCCCGATCGTCGTGGCCCTTTATCCATACCGCTGACATCCCGACGTCTTTGGCACCGCCGACATCGGCGTGAAGGTTGTCGCCAACGTGCAAAGCGTTCTCCGGCGCTACTCCAAGCTTTTCAAGTGTATGGGTGAACATCTTCGCTCCTGGTTTCGCCGACGCTATCTCGTTTGAGAAGGTCAGGTGTTCCAGATACTGGTTGATCCCTTCTCTATCCAGGTAACGCCGGTAGACGCTGGGCGAGGTTGAACCGACGTTCGAAATCAGCGCCGTGCGAACTCCCATCTCTTTGATAAGACTGAGCACGCTCTGAGCGGTCGGATAGATAGTCGGTGAATGAACGAGGAAAGGTTCGTCGATCGCGCGAGAAAAGGCCTCAAACTGTTCATTATTAATTAACGCTCGTGCGTTGGGATCGGCGGCGGCGAGGATCTGTTGCATGCGCTCCACGGATGTCCTGTCAAAGCCGCGGTCGTGATCCGCGTTGGTTTCTCTACTGATTGTCCTGATGGCATCGCCAAGTTTCTTCGGCGGAATCGTAATCCCTGCGTTGCTCAACGCTTGCACACCTTCTCTGACACGCAGTTCGTGACGGCCTGTGCTTTCTTCGAACATCAGGGTTAACCAGAGGTCGAATGTGACTGCTCTTGGTGGCGGTTGGGGTGGCACTCGTTCTCCTCGGTGGAGTGATTTTGTAATTGAAGAAAGCCTACGTTTTTGCCCCAGAGTCCGGGCCTGCTACTCCGGTTGATGTGAGTTCTTCGATCTCTTCCGGGGTGTAGCCGGCAAACTCCAGTATTTCGTCAGTGTGCTCGCCCAGCATCGGCGCCGCTGATTCGATTCGCCCCGGGGTGCCGTGCATCTTTACGGCGATACCGATGTTGTGGACGGGTCCTGCGACCGGGTGTTCGGTTACGACGTCCATGTTCCTTGCGACAACCTGTTCATTTGCCCACACCTCGTCCATCTCAAATATCGGACCGGCGGGCGTTCCTGCTTCGTCGAGGATCGGTAGCCACTCGGATGTGGTCTTCGTTTGGAACGTCGCGTCCAGTTGCTCTCGGAGCGCCTCTACGTTCTCGAGTCGCGACGCGTTACTGTCGAATCGGGAATCTTCAAGTAGATCTGAACGCCCGATTGCGTTCGCCAATCTCACCCAGTTGTTCTGGTTGGCTGCACCGACATTCATGTGACCGTCTTTCGTGGCGAAGGACTGGTACGGCGCTATAAGTCGATGGGTGGAACCGATGCGTGGCGGTACCTCTCCAGTCGCGAAGTAGAAAGCGGTCTCCCAGACGGTATATGCCAGACCTGCCTCAAGTAATGATGTCTCTACGTGCTGGCCTTCACCCGTCCTTAGCCTTCGGATGTAGGCGGCCTCGATCGCGTGAAGTGCAAACATGCCGGCGTTGAGATCTGCAATGGGCACGCCGACCTTAAGTGGAGGCCCACCAACATCGCCGTTGATCGCCATCTGCCCACTCATGCCCTGGGCGATCAGATCA
Organism: Dehalococcoidia bacterium; assembly: GCA_014239685.1. Lineage (GTDB taxonomy): Bacteria > Chloroflexota > Dehalococcoidia > Lucifugimonadales > Lucifugimonadaceae. The sequence continues at coordinate 8,304 of JAAZYK010000004.1, forward strand.
AATCCCGGCCGAGTCGAGTACGGACCGGTCAATCCGAAGCCCGATATCGAGCAGTACACGATGGCCGGGTTCACCGCCGATATGTGCGAGTAACCGAGCCCGAGCCTATCCATAGCCCCAGGGCGCCCATTCTCGATCAGGATGTCAGACTTTTCGGCAAGCCGTTTGAAAGTCTCTTTACCCTTATCCGCCCGCAGGTCCAGCACGATGCTGCGTTTATTGCGATTAAGTTGTAGGAAGGCCGCAGATTCACCGTTTATGAAGGGCGGGCCGATGCGCCGGGTGTCATCCCCGCCGCCAGGTTTTTCCACTTTGATGACGTTCGCGCCCATATCTGACATATGCATCGTGCAAAATGGGCCGGCTAGGATCTGTGTCGCGTCGAGCACTGTGACCCCATCTAGGGCGCGTGGCTTTGGCATCTTTTCTCCTGATATCGAGAGCGTTTAATGGCGGAGCAATGTTATCCGCTCGGAGCACTTCCGGGTTAGTTATCTCATGAGATTTTCTCGCAGGCATAATGCGGGCCCTTGATACGGTTTGATCATCGAGCTATTTCTCGCACGAATTTATCCAGATAAGAAAGGCTTGGCCTCACATGGCAAGCGCACCCTTCGATCTATCAGGCAAAGTAGCGCTGGTCACCGGCGGAAATGGCGGAATAGGTAAAGGAATCGCACTCGGACTTGCCCGGGCGGGCGCCAACATCGCAATAGTGGCGCGCAACCAGGACAAAAGTGCCGGGGCGGTCGCCGAGCTAGAGGCTCTTGGAATACAGGCAATCAGCATCCGTTGCGACGTGACAGACGTCGACGACGTGGACACTGCAGTCGCAACGTGCGTGGAGCGATTTGGTGGACTGGACATCGTGGTCAACAACTCGGGCATCAACGTACGCAAACTGCCGCATGAACTCGACCTCGCAGATTGGCAGGCCGTTATAGACGTGAATCTGACGGGTGTTTTCCTTATGTCCAAGGCCGCGTATCCGGAGATGGTGAAACGTGGCGGCGGAAAGGTAATCAACATCGGCTCTATGATGTCGATCTTTGCCCACGAGACACTCGCCCCATACGCGGCCAGTAAGGGCGGAGTTGTCCAATTCACGAAGGCATGCGCATCGGCGTGGGCAAAGGAAAATATCCAAGTGAACACCATCATGCCGGGCTGGATCGCGACGGACATGACGGAAACGCTACGGATAAACGTGCCAGAGAGGTACGAGACGATCAGAGCCCGTACCCCGGCGCAGCGATGGGGTCTGCCCGATGAACTTGCAGGGACCGCTGTGTTCCTTGCCACATCGGCATCGGATTTCGTGACAGGAACGGCGATCCCGGTAGACGGGGGTTACTCGATCCAGTCGTAACCGCAGATAAGTTTCGAGGCAGTAGCGATCCCTGATCCTCCACCAATCCGACACGCACGACTTCTGGATCCTTGCACGGAACCGGATAGCGGAAGCGTGTAACCAGTGGATGGCTAAAACCGCCGTTCATACGAGGAATCGTGATACAGAGGGTGCTTGACGCTTTCCCCGCTCTTATCCGTTATCCGGGGAATACACGGTTCCCGAAATATCAGTCCATCCTCGGATCACAGGCGCGACTCTGCGGCGTAAACTCACTTCTCCTTCGCCCCGTTCAAAATTATTTGGTTTAGGTGACAAGTGTGGGTAGTTCAGACCGGAGGTTTCGCTCAGTGACGTCGTCTCAGGTGCCGGGTTCGTCAGATGGCAGACGTCCCCTTGGAAATTCCATTCCAGGCGTGTACGCACGGCTTGGAGTGAGGCCCATCATCAACGCCGGAAGTTGGCTCACCGCGCTTGGAGGCAGCCTGATGGCGCCGGAGGTCCTTCGGGCGATGGAGGAGGCCTCCACGGCATTCATCGATCTTCGTGCACTTCAGACCGCGGCCGGCGAGGTACTTGCGCGAGCGTGTGGAGCCGAGGCCGGATTTGTCACAGGCGGTGCGGCGGCCTCAAATGTCCTAATGGTCGCGGCGTGTATGACCGGTGATAATCCCTCAAAAATCGACCAGCTGCCGGACTCGAGTGGGATGAAGAATGAGGTGGTCCTTTTCAATGGTCATGAGAATCACTACGACAGTAATTACGAGGTGCCCGGGGCCACCATAGTCCGCTGGGGTTCCTCTCGTCCCGAGCATTCAGGGGATTTCGCAACAGACAACATCCAGGCCCAACTTAAACAAGCGTTCAGCGATCAGACCTGTGCCATGGCATGGGTCTCAGCACCGTTCATGCGCGATCCGATGCCGTTCAAGGAAGCTGCGGCAATCGCACGCGAACGAGCGATTCCGGTGATCGTGGACGCAGCGGCGGAGGTACCTCCTGCGGAAAATTTGACGCGCTTTATTAACGACGGCGCAGACATGGTCGGATACAGCGGAGGTAAGGGGATCGGCGGACCTCAGGGCTCAGGCATTCTTGTCGGGCGGGAAGATCTCGTTCTGGCAGCTTACGAGAATCATCTGAACTCGCGTGGGACGCGCGCCGGGATAGGCCGCTCCTCAAAGGCTTCGAAAGAGGACATAGTCGGCCTCGTTACCGCGATCCAGATTTTTACAGACGCCGATCACGAAGCTGTCTGGGCTGGCTGGCGTGCCGGGGCGGAACACATCGTAGAACGTCTGAAAGGCATCGATGGATTGCGGATCGCACTTGAGGACGGCGATCCCAACCGCCAGGGGCCTCAGCCGGTGATCTATTTTGAGAGTGACTGGGATGGTCCCAATCCCGGCGAGGTGCGCGCCGCATTACTTGCCGGCGATCCAGCGATCCATGTCGGCGAAGGCGGGTACGGCGACGAGATAAATATTGTTATGGTGAACGTCCAGTCGGGTGAAGAGCGAATAATCGCCGACCGCCTGGAAGAAATCTTGGTCAAAGAAAACTGACCAACACACGGCAACCGATGATTTGAAATCGAGGGAGCATCCAATGAAAGTTATCCTCGCAAGCGATCACCTTGGCGTCGAGTTCGTGGGGCGATTGCGTGACACATTCCCCGACACGGAGTTCGCGTTGGCGCTTTCCGAAGAAGAGATGATCCGGGAAGTGGCGGACGCAGAGGTTTTTCTCGGCTGGCCGAGCAAGAAAGTGTTCAGTGCCGGGACCGGGTTGAAATGGGTGCACTGCATCGGCACAGGAATCGACAACGTTGGAGCGCTCGGTGATATCGCGGCGTCCGGGATTCCGATCACCAACGCACGCGGTCCGCACACGGAACCAATGGCGGATCACACCATGCTGTTCCTACTGTCTCTAGCGCATAACGCGAAGCAGATGCTGAACGACCAGGCGAAGGGCGAATGGGACACCAAAGGGTATGACCACGTCGAGGTGTCCGGAAGTGTCATGGGCATCTATGGTTTCGGGATGATAGGTCGCGCTATAGCGCGCAGGGCCCTTGGATTTGGCATGGAGGTGATCGCCGTTGATCCCGGACCAGATGATGATGTCCCAGGAGTAAATGTCTGGGGGCTCGACCGGTTGGACGATTTGTTTCGTGCCTCAGACTGGTTGGTAGTAGCGTGTCCGCTCTTGCCAGAGACAAGCATGACCGTCGATGCCCGGCGGATCGCACTCTTGAAATCCACTTCGTCATTGATCGTGATCTCACGCGGCGGGATCGTCAACGAGGGTGATCTATCGGACGCGCTTATCGCCGGAAACCTGGCCGGGGTCGCCCTCGACGCAACCGATCCGGAACCTCCCGCCGCCGATAGTCCGTTCTGGAGCCACCCAAATGCCCTGATCTCGTCGCACTCATCTGCGCAGACGCCAGAACTGTACGAGGGACGCCGGCAGATCGTTGTCGACAACATTCGTCACTACCTGAATGGCGAGGAGCTTATACACCTGGCTGACGCCAGTAAGGGTTACTGATCCCGAGAACTGAGCCGCGAGCAGGCAACTCTACCTGGGAAGGCCCGGGAGGTTACGCGCGCTGGACACGAAAGCTCAACGTAAACTCGAAGAACGACGGTCAGCACTCGATGGTGTGGGGCCTAAACCGACTTCTCAGGAGAGGAAATGCTTAAGGGAGCATTAATCGGGTTCGGAATTATGATCGGCTCGATTGCGATTCCGGGGTTTCACTGGGTAACGATCTGGTTTGGCCCGTTCGTTGCCGGTTACTTTGGAGGCGGGATCGCGAAGGCTGACGACGATAAGATCGTCAAGTTTGGGCTGTTAGTCGCTGGCATGATGCTGCTGCCCGTAGCCATCGCCCTGAGCGCCCTGTATATATTCGACGTTGGGGGATTCGTTCGTTTCTTTTTGATTGTTATGGCGATCGTGATCGTACCGTACACGTGGTTTGGTGTGACCATGGGTGCTTTATTCAGCTACCTCTCACGCAAGAAATCGGCCGAAAAAGAGGCCGTCTCAGAAGCCGAAACCGCCTCTTTGTAGACCCCTATCCCGCTCTTGACGTTACCTAAATGTAGTAACGGGAGCATCCACACGTGTTTTCAACACGTGTTTCCTCAATGACCTGACCATCGTTGGGATCGTGCCGCCCTGCTCATGCGCTATGTAACGGACCGAATGAAGCTTGATTTCGCGATGGGCATTTCAACGACCAGCACGGTGCCATATCCCAGCAGTGGCGGTCTGGTGACGACACCCACACCAAGTTTCATATCAGAACGCTGCATCTGGCGTGTGACTCCCGCCTGTCTGGTGCCTATTAGGCGCGCCGCAGAGATCAGACTTCAGCTGTTTACGAGGCGACACATGACACATGTGGTGAGGCACACAACGTTCGTACCCACATGATCGAACGTTATGCCAACAACGGATACTGGAGCCGCAATCTACAATTCTGCCTGCATTACTCATGGCAAATACAAAGTCAGTCGAGAAACATCCCAAGTACCAGTGCAATTGTTGCAGTTTTCCACATTATGCCAACCATAACCATCGTCGGTAAATAGCACGACTCAATTACTATATCCGCGTTATTTTCAGTAGTTTCGCGCCTAAAGTTTACGAGTTTGAAGTGTGTTCGTTGCACGACCCGAGTGCTCCTGCGTAATCGCCCAGCATGTTCTCGCCAATCACCTATTACAGATCGTATAAAATGTTCCACTTACGATTAACATTTGAAGGCAAATAGATTGACTAAAATAAAGTACCTGCGATAATCTCTAGCTGTCGTCACGAATCGCTGACGATAATATTTGTCTTAATTGACGGAGCTAAGAATGCGAATCGAAGAAGCCGATCTAAATACGCTGAAGAAGGCTCAACGCCGCGGACGAGTTCGCTCGCCCGAGACACAAGAGCTGATAGAAGCGATTGATTCGTTAGTTCCAGGCGCTGCTAAGTCGGTAGTGATTGAGCCGGGACAGACCTCGCAGAAAGTCCGGGCCAGCGTAATGTATGCCGGGAAGGCAGCCGGGAAGAAACTCCAAGCTGCTATCTCCGGGAACAAAGTACTGTTCGCTCTCAAAGAAGAGAAACGGCGACCAGGACGCCCACGTAAGAACTCTGTGTGATTCTTGATCTTTTGATATAAAAAAGGGGAGCGTAATACGCTCCCCTTTTTTATATCGCCTAATACAGGTTGTTATTTGTTCTGTTTCGACAACATGATTCTTCGATTTATTCGGTATTTTACTCCGTTTATGGCCTCTTCCACCGCCATTCGACCGATTGGCCCAGATGCATACATTGAAGCAAACACGGTTCCACCCCGACTTATAAGGAACTCCATCGGTTGATGGTAGTGGCCGTGATCGTCATCGCCATACCAGGGATCGTATCCAAACGCCATCTCATCCGACACCCCATACCCGATCGGCATTGTGAGTCCGTAGTCCTGGGCCATCTCTATGGTTGATTCCTTATCGTCTGTCGTTGCGGCAACAACGGCGACACCGAGTGAGGCGAGTTCATCCTTTTTCGCTTCGTAGCTGGCTAACTGCCGACGACAGTACGGTCACCAGTTACCTCGGTAGAAAAGAAGCGCCACATATCTCGTCGGCATTTCATCGGGCAATGTAAGCGATCGGCCATCAATTAGATCGAATGTGATCCGCGGAAGTTTGTCACCCTGTGCAAGCTTGGACATGTAGTTATATGGCCTTTCCCGTGGGACACATCGTCCCGTTAGAAGCCTGGTTTTGATCGAGCGTACTGGTCCGGCCACTCCACGTCATCCCCAAGTTCTATCGCGGCGTGTAGCGGCCAGTATGGATTGCGTAAGAGTTCACGCGCCAGGAAGATCACGTCCGCTTTGCCAGAAGTAAGTACCTCTTCTGCCTGCGCCGATTCCGTAATCAAGCCCACTGCGCCTGAAGGCACCTCTGCGCCAGATCGGACGGCCTCGGCAAATGGCACCTGGTAGCCCGGCCGAAGGGTCATCTGCTGATGAGGCGAAACTCCTCCAGAGGAGCAATCCACCAGATCAACCCCGTGCTTTTTCAAAGACTTAGAGAACTCGACCGCGTCGGGGAGATCCCAACCACTGCCTTGGACCCAATCTGTGGAGGAAATCCGGACTAGAAGTGGGAGGTTTTCCGGCCACACTTCACGTACCGCATCTACGATCTTCAACGGGAAGCGTGCACGATTTTCGGCATTGCCGCCGTACGAGTCTTCGCGATGGTTCGAAAGTGGCGACAGAAATGTGTGAGCAAGGTAACCGTGTGCGAAGTGCAGTTCTACGACCTTAAACCCGGCGTTCAGGCTGCGTAGCGCTGCGTCGCGCCAGTCATCAACCAAAGCATCGATATCTGATTCGCTCAGTTCGTCCGGCGTCGCCCACCCTTCATCGAATGGCACCGGTGAAGCGCCGACCGGCTGCCATCCACCGTCCTCGGCGCCTACCAGACCGCTCCCGCGCCAGGGCGCTTCACGCGAGGCCTTGCGACCGGCGTGGGCGAGTTGTACGCACGGAACCGAGCCGTTCTCGGAAATGAAATTCGCGATCGGCTTCCACGCTTCGGCCTGTTCGTCGTTCCAGATACCGGCGTCGGACGGACTGATACGTCCCTCCGGATTTACTGCAGCTGCTTCGGTCATCACCATCCCGGCACCGCCAACGGCTCGGGTTCCAAGGTGAACCATGTGCCACTGATTCGGCACGCCGTCCTCGCACGAATACTGGCACATCGGAGCGACAAAGAGCCGGTTCGGGAACTCTATGTCCCGCAATTTGTATGACGAAAAGAGTTGACTGATTTTCCTGTCCTTAGTGACTGGAGGCCGTATGAGGCAGAGCTATTGATACAAAAGTCGCCGGTGGTGATACACGTATTTGCTGATTAATTTGGAGGTGTACGCCATCATGCGGCACGCATCCTAATCCCATTGGGACGAAACCGGTAATTACCGCCGATCCGGAAGTCCCGGATCAGAGGGTCATTCCGCCATCAATCACCTGCACGGAGCCGGTGATGTACTCCGTCTCGTCTGATCCCAGATACACGGCCAGGGATGCAATCTCCTCTGGATTGCCGAGTCTCCCCATCGGTTGGCGGGCGATGAAGTCTTTCCGGGCCTGCACAGGATCGGGCGAGGCGTTGATGCGGTCATCAAGCGACGGCGTCTGGACCGTGGCAGGTGCGATGGCGTTGACCCGGATTCCCCGACCGACAAAATCGGCGGCAACCGACTTGGTCATACCGAGAACGGCAGCCTTACTTGCGCTGTACACAAACCGGTTTACGACTCCCTGCAGGCTGGACGCGACGGACGACATGTTAATGATGCTTCCGCCACCGTGCTCGACCATTCCGGGCAGCACGGCCTGCATCATGTGGAACATCGCACGTACATTCAGGTTAAACGAGAAGTCCCAGTCTTGATCCGAGCATTCCAGGATGTTGCCGCCGGCGACAAACCCCGCACAGTTGAACAGGATATCCGGGGTTCCAATCTCATCAATGATTGCTCGAATGTAGGCGGTGTCCGTGACATCAAGAACCCGGGTCGTGATCCCGGGGGTGGAGTCTAGAGACCCCAACGTTGCCGGGTTGATGTCGGTCGCCCAGACGGTAGCCCCTTCGTCTGCATAAGCCAGCGCCGTGGCCCGTCCAATGCCCTGTCCTGCCGCGGTGATGAGCGCGACTTTATCAGTAAGTCTGCCTGCCAAGAGTTTCTCCTTTGTACCTAAATGGTTACTCTGAATTTGCTGCGGTGCAAGCGAATGATCCCCAACGTATTCGGTCAAGAGAACTCTGCGACGCGCCCCATCAAGATACGGTCCAGTTCTCGACACAGCGCCTCATGGCCAGGGTCTTCAAGACCCGGGTCCGCTGCTATCACGTCGACCGCCTCTGCCCGCGCCATCGCCAGCAGATCGGCATCTGTAAGCGAGGCGATAACCAGGTCTGCGAAACCGCTCTGGCGTGTGCCGATATAGTCGCCCGGTCCACGCAATCTCAGGTCCTCTTCGGCGAGATCGAAGCCGTCAGAGGTCCGCTCGATGATTCCCATCCGTTCTCGGGCATCCGCGCTAGGTTCGTCTGAGAGAAGGATGCACTGGCTGGCATACCCACCTCGCCCGATTCGCCCACGCAACTGGTGGAGTTGCGACAAGCCGAAACGCTCTGCTCCTTCGATCAGCATTACGGTGGCATTCGGGATATCGATGCCGACCTCGATCACCGGAGTGGCAACCAGAACGTCGATCTCCCGCTCCCGGAATCGGTCCATCACCTGTTGCTTCTCGGCCAAAGGCAGACGGCCATGCAGCAATCCCACGTTCAGTTCAGCAAACGGGCCGTTTGAAAGGTATTCGTACTCCTCTACGGCCGACCGGGTACGGATCTCCTCCGACTCATTGATCAACGGGCAGACGACGAATACCTGTCGTCCCGCAGTCACTTCGTCGATTACGAGCTTGTGGGCGTCTGAACGCTGTCCGGCGGTGCGAGCCCATAATGTTGTTATCGGTTTTCGGCCGCCGGGTAGTTGGCGGAGCGTCGTCAGATCCAGGTCTCCGTATACGGTCAGGGCGAGCGTGCGTGGTATCGGAGTTGCAGACATACCGAGTAAATGTGGGCGCGGGCTCTGATCTGCAAGGATGGCGCGTTGTTCGACGCCGAAACGGTGCTGCTCGTCCACGACCGCAAGACCGAGCGCTTTGAACTGCACCGACTCCTGTATCACGGCGTGGGTCCCGACGACGATGTCTATCTCGCCAGACGCGATCCTCGCCTGCACATCGCGCTTCACTCGCGCCGTATGGCTGCCGATCAACAATCCTATTCGCATCGGAGAGTCCAACCCCGGGACCCGCGCCTCCATGACGGGATCGCCACCGTGGCGTTGTGGGCTTCCAGAAGCCGACTCCTCATCCGGTTCAATCATCGACGCTTGTTGTCCAGAGATCGGCATAGCATTAAATAGGGTGCGCAGTGACAGGTAGTGCTGCTCCGCCAGCACCTCTGTAGGTGCCAGCATCGCCCCCTGATGTCCAGAGGCCACCGCCGCAAGCAACGAGATCACCGCGATGATTGTCTTCCCGCTGCCCACCTCGCCCTGGAGGAGACGGCCCATAGGTACTTCGGCCGAGATATCGGAAAGCACAGTCTTTAGCGCCGCGTCCTGATCCGGTGTGAGCTCGAACTCAAGCGTCTCAAGGAACGACTTCAGAACGTCGTGGTTCGGTCTGATCGACGCGCCACCTGCCCGCTCACGCCATTCGCGTTTCCGGCGCTGAACGGCAAGCTGGTTGATGAAAAGTTCGTCAAACGCCAGCCGTCTCCGAGCTTCATGCCACTGTTCCATCGAATCCGGGTGGTGCATCCACTGGACAGCATCTCGTAGCCCCGGAAGCACGTTGCGCTTGCGGACATCCGGATCGAGATGTTCCTCCAGGAGGGTCAATCCTGCATCCAGTGCATTCCTAGTCGCGGTACGCAGAGTTCGCTGATACATTCCCTCGGTGGATGGATAGATCGGCAAAAGGTTTCCGGCATGGGTCAGGTTGTCTCCCCGAATAATCTCGTACTCCGGGTTTTGGAACTGCATCTGTTCTCTGTACGTTTCAACCTTCCCGCTGATAATGATTTGTGTCCCCGGCCTTAGCTGTTGTGCGAGGTAGGGCTGCCCAAACCATGTAATCCCGACGAATCCAGTGTCGTCACGGGCGGTGATGCGCGCAGCGCCGCGCCTGCCGATGTTAGCCGAGGATGCCGACGTGACGGTGACAACCACGCTCATCTCTTCGCCGTATACGAGGTCGACCACTTCACCGATTTTGGAGTAGTCCAGGTGACGCGTCGGGTACATTCGGAGCAGTCCCCGCAGGTCAGCCACCCCGAGTCGCTTGAACCGGGAGTGGTTGGTCTTTGTAATGAATGGGAGGTCTTCGATAGATGTGTCCAGAGTTACGGGGCCTGTCAGAATTTTTTTGGGGACCGGTTTTCTACGCGTCCTAGTTGCTGGCTTTTTTGCACTTTTGGCTGGCCTGGCCGCGGAAGGTGTGGTCTGTTTCGACTTTGAGAGAGGCGGTTCATTGTTCCCCTCAGCTGACTGGCTCGCCTTGATCGAAGCGTGAGCCGACTTCGCCCAGTCTTCCCGTTTAGTCACGGAAAGTGACGCGTAGGACTTCGGAATGTCCAAGGACGTAAGTTCAACCCGGTTGGCTTCCAGAAACAGGTCCAGGCCGCCCGCGACTGCTAAGTCCTCAAAACCGCGCTTCGCTTCCAGATCCAGAATACGCAGTAGCGCTTCACGGGCGTTGCGCCGAGGACGTGGTGAGCGGACTCGTATAGGCACCGTAATTAGCCGGATTTCTTGCGAATGAATCCCACGCCAAGGGAGCCCGGGCCGGCGTAGGTACCAACAACAGCGCCGATCTGCGAGATCATCACTCCACCCTCAGGCGCTAGGTGCGCAAGATCCGCCGCAAGCCTCTCAATCTCTTCGGGTTCAGTCGAATAGTGCACAGCAAGCTGATCCAACGGGGCTGCCTCTTCGACGAGCTCTTTTAGTTTTGCGAGTGCCTTGCGACGCGTGCGCGGACTCGTCACCGGTGAGGATTCGCCGTCTTCAAGAGTGATGATTGGGGTGACTTTCAGCAGACCGCCTATAAAACCCTTGGCACGACCGATTCGGCCGCCCTTTACGAGGTATTCAAGAGTATCGACCATTCCGTAGAACCGGGCTCGGCCCATGGCGTCATGGACGGCTTTAACAACCCCTGCCAGATTGGCACCGGATGCAGCGGCATTCGCTGCCTCGATCACGATCAGCCCCAAGGGAATCGTTGCCTGACCGGTATCGATCGTCTTTATCTTCTCGCCATCACTATCTACGTCACGGGCGCCCTGGATCGCGGAATTGATGGTCTGACTTAACTTGCCTGAGATGTGGATCGAGACAATGCCGTCATGTTCTGCGATGAGGGATCGGTACACCTCTGAGAAGTCTCCGAGTGAGGGCTGTGAGGTGGTCGGGAGGTCGGATTCGATCTGTAGGCGGCGATAAAACTCATCGTTATCAATATCGATTCCGTCTTTGAACTCTTCCATTCCGAAGCGGACATTAAGGGGCACCACGGTAATTCCGTGTTTTTCAACAACGTCTTTCGGAAGGTCGGACGTGCTGTCCGTGACGATAGCGATACTCATACGATCCTCGATTCAGCGATCGGATTTAAACAATCGAGATTCAGCGACGGACAAGGTGTACAGATTTGGTCTTATGGCAGCGTAAGGCGTAGGAATCAAGCACAGGTTATCGCGCCGCAGGGGGAGCGGCGACCCGTGTGTCGTATTGCTGAGTCGTTATTCCCCGATTCTGTTTTCCCGGCCGGACAAATAAAACAGTCCTCACGGCGCCAACGACTACTCAAAGGCTATAAGAAAATCGTAATGTGGCTGTCCTCCACTAACGAGTTCCACCTCCGCCTCTCCCGCGACTTCTTGCACCTCATTGAGTGCCCTCTCGGCGTCTGAGTCGGGTAGCTCCTCGCCGGTGTAGATGGTAATCAGCCCCGCGTCTCCCGTGGACAGCTGAATCATCTGTACGAGTGCCGATACGGAGTCGTCCGCTTTCGCTATAAGTTTCCCGTCCAATAACGCCATCACATCGCCGTTCTTTATCTTCTGGCCTGAGACCACAGCGTCACGCACGGCGCGTGTCACAGAGCCCACACGCACGTCAGTCGCGGCATTCGTCATAGACGCGACGTTAGCGTCAAGATCGGCGGTCGCAGAGAAGGCAAATACCGCCGTGATTCCGGCCTGCACCGATCGGGTCTGCACCACCAGGACATCCTTGTTAGTAAGCGCAGGAACCTGCAACGCCGCGGCGATGATATTGCCGTTGTTGGGAAGCAGGATGACCTGATCTGAAGGTGCAGATTCCACGGCGTCCAGCAAGTCTCGTACGCTGGGATTCATCGTGTCCCCGCCCTGTATCGACGTGCAAGCGCCCATCCCGGCCTGAGCAAAAATCGTCTTCAGCCCTACTCCTGTGCATACAGCGATAATGGCCGTTTCTAGGCACCGGGCATCGGGATCAGGAGTATCAGAGAGCATCCCAGGCAAGCCAGAACCGTTCACCCGTCGGTCGGCCACCCACTCCGTCGTTTGTTCGTCCATGTTGAGGATCGTTATACCCGCCAGTGTGCCCAACCCTGCGCCATACGACATCACAGGGCCAGGGTCCAGAGGATGCAGGTGGATTTTGACGGCGGTGGCGTCTCCTGCGACAACCGCCGACTCACCAAAAGTTGTCACCTTGTCGCGGATAGCGACCACGTCCAGCTCTTCTCCCTCGATCAAGAACACGGTGCAGTACCCAAAGATCTCCTCCTGCACTGCATCCATGAATTCGATCCGCACCCCGGTATCCGAGCGCGCGTCAGGGTCGACGCCAACTGGCTCCGGTGAAGGAAACACCGTCGCACCATCGCCTCGTTCCTGCGCCATCTCAAGCGCACCCGCCAGAAACACTGAAAGGCCATATCCACCAGAATCGACCACCCCAGCTTCCATGAGAACGTCGAGCTGGGTCGGAGTCAGCGCAACCGCCGTGACCGATGCTTCCACGACCGCTTCAAGTACCTCCGCGATATCGGCTCCCATTTCTGCACGCTCGACTGCGATATCCGCAGAGACGCGCATCACGGTGAGCATTGTGCCCTCGCGCGGGTTCGGTACGGAATCGTATGCGGCGATCGCTCCAGCAACCATGCCTTCAGCAAAATCTGATGGCGTGATCCGTTCACGCCCGGTAGAGACGGACGCCATCCCGCGGAAGAACTGGGCAGAGATGAGACCACTGTTTCCGCGGGCTGCCAGCAGCGCGCTTCTCGCCATACGTTGGGCCGCATCACCGGCGTGGAGGGTGGGTTGAATAGCTGATTCTTCCACTATGGAGCGCAGCGTGAGACTCATGTTGGTCCCTGTGTCACCGTCTGGCACAGGGAACACGTTCAAGGCGTTGATCTGATCACGGTTTGTTTCAACGGCGCGACTCCCTGCGGCGACAAGCGCGCAAAGAACGACGCCGTCGATCCACTTCTGGTTGTCGTGCCCTGATTCTGAACAGGTCAATCTGGTACGCCCTCTTCAAAACTGGCTGCTGGACCTGCGACTATTACGATTAAGTGCCGCAAATCGGTGTCAACTCGGCCCCAATTTGTTCGTAAATGTTGTTGTAGGTAGTCTTCGGATGGTAACTTGTAGGTCCGGCGCAAGCCAATTCCTGAATTTTTCTTACCATCTAGATGCGCGCGTCCGACACACGACTACGTGGCGGCCCATCTGCTCGATTTAATTGGGGTACTCCTGACATGGCCAAGTGCAACACCTGCGGCAAGGGCCCACAGTTCGGTCACAACCGTAGCCACGCGATGGGCGCGACGAATCGAATGTTCAAGCCGAACCTGATCCGACGGAAGACACCGGATGGTCCCAAGAGCCACGAATACGTTTGCACTCGCTGTCTCCGAACAGAGGTTAAGGCGAAGCGCTAAACGCTTATACCCTCTCCAGACTGGATTACGCACGCCGATCAAGGCGTGCGTTTACGCGTCCCGACCCAGCCATCCTGACTTGCGGCGTGGAATCACGCCTCGGTGACACCTATTGCTTCTCGTAGGGACGAGATCCCTGAAATGACCCCGTCCGGATGGTTGAATATGCCGGTGCCCGAGATGAGTAAGGACGCGCCTGCCTCGACGCATCCGGGTGCCGTGTCCGCCTTGACCCCGCCATCGACAGCCAGATCTACGCCATCTGCCCCCCGCGGCAGTCGATCAGCAATAGCAGCGATCTTGGCAAGTTGGCCAGTTATGAACTGCTGGCCGCCAAATCCCGGGTTGACAGTCATGACCAGGACGCGATCTATGTCCGGAAGGATCTCATCCATCACCGACACCGGCGTCCCCGGGTTAAGCGCCACGCCTACCTTCATGCCGGCCGCCTTGATCGCCTGTACGGTCGCGTGTAGATGTGTGCATGCCTCTACGTGGACGGTGAAATAGTCAGCCCCGGCCCGTGCAAAGTCGTCCACAAATCGTCCTGGCTCCTGGACCATCATATGGATATCTACCGGGAGGCTTGTCAACGGACGTATCGACTCAAGGACGGGAGCGCCAAACGTAATGTTCGGTACGAAAGTGCCGTCCATAACATCGAAATGGATCTCGTCGCACCCGCCATCATTCAAAGACCTTATGTCGCGCCCGAGTTGCGAGAAGTCTGCAGCAAGAATTGATGCCGCTATCCTTACCTGATGTTTCTGTGGATCTCCAGATTCTGAAGTCACTCCCCGGCCTCCTTGAGTCGTCTTTTCGCGTCTTCCAACGCTGCCTTCACCCTGCCCGGAGCGGTGCCGCCATACACGTCACGTGACGCTATCGAAGAGTCGATCCCGATGTCCATCACGTTCCGTTCAAATAGCGGGGACGCTGCGTAGTATTCGTCGAACGACAGGTCCTTGAAGTATCTGCCGCCATCGATCAAACGATCCGAAAGTGCAGAAACGATTACGTGCGCCTCACGGAATGGCATCCCTTTACCGACCAGGTAGTCAGCGATATCGGTCGCTAGGACATAGCTGGACTCAGCAGCCCCACTCATCCGATCTGAATCGAAGTTGGCCCCGTCGACCATTCCGGTGGACACGTCAAGGGTAGCCAGCAGCGTGTCTACGCTGTCAAACAATCCTTCTTTATCTTCCTGAAGGTCGCGGTTGTAGGTCAGCGGAAGGCCCTTGAGCGTAGTCAGCATTGCGAACAGGTTGCCGTAAACACGGCCGGTCTTGCCTCGGGCTAACTCCGCAAAGTCCGGGTTGCGCTTCTGCGGCATGATGCTGGAGCCGGTGGTGTAGTTTTCCGGGAGCGACAGGAATCCGAACTCCTCGGAAGACCAGATCACGAACTCTTCGGCGAGACGTGATAGATGCATGGCGCTTATTGCGGCCGCGCTTAAGTACTCAAGTGCAAAATCTCTATCAGACACGCCATCCATGGAGTTTGCAGTGATGCCGGAGAAGCCCAGC
>JAAZYK010000004.1:23828-37314 GCA_014239685.1 Dehalococcoidia bacterium
GGGCACTCCGGCCATCGCGCCATTACCAAGCGTTAATACGTCAGCCGACGCCTGCGCTGCGGCAAAACGTGTGGCGTCACGGTCGAACATCTCGAAGTAGGCGAGGAGGTGGTGCGCAAGTAGCACCGGCTGTGCCCGCTGCAGGTGTGTATAGCCGGGAACGACCGTGGTGAGGTTGGCCTGTGCCACGGTCACGAGTGCTCCCTGAAGAGCCCTGAGTGCACCGATGGTATCTACACAGGCCTGCTTCATATAGAGGCGCGTATCCGTGGACACCTGATCGTTCCTTGACCGGGCAGTGTGGAGTGTCCCGGCGACATCTCCAATCAGATCGAACAGCCGGGACTCGACGTTCATGTGGATGTCTTCAAGCTCCGGCTTCCACGGGAAGTCCCCGGACTCGATCTCGATCTGGATTTTCTCGAGACCGCCGACGATCCGTTTAGATTCATCTTCGCCGATAATGCCCTGCCTGCTCAACATGCGGGCGTGCGCGATCGAGCCCCGGATGTCCTGCCTGTACATGCGCTGGTCGTAGTGCAGTGAGACGGTGTAGTCGGACGCCAACTTGGCACCCCGAGCGCTCGCAGCGGGGTTTGACGTGTCTGTTGAGTTCTGATCGTTGGTCATTGCGCCGGATAGCTTCTCACGTCGGCGTAGGGAATCGCTAGCGGGATTACACAGCTCATGATGTCGAGATTAACTCGGCAAAGAGACCCTTATATCGATCTCGGCGGTGACCAGCAGCGCTGTTTTTGACTCTTCCGAGTTGGTCTATAGATCGTCCCGACCCGGCACCGGAGACTTTCATGCCAACCGTCCAAGGCGTGGCAGCACTAACATAATCTCGAATACAGTTTGAGGGAGCAAGTCGGCCGAGCGGCGGCATCAGGATTAATACATCACCTCGCAGGCCAACCTTTATTTCTCTCCCGTTTCAGAAGTCCACATCCTCCATCACCATGGTTCCTCGCATCAGAAATCGGGATTTCTGACTTTGTCTGATCGCGGTGTCCATCGCGTCTGCGTCGCGCCATTTTTCCAGAATGCGGGCGAGCAGGCTGTTCCGGACTTCGCGTAGATCTGGATCGTCAGCGATGTTATCGAACTCGCCCGGGTCTGCCTCCAGGTCGTACATCTCAAACTCCGGAGGTGTGCCGTGGTTGTAGGACAGCTTGTACTTGCCGGAACGGATCATACCCCGCGGCCGGTCTGTACCGTGTGCGAGGTGTTCAACAAACGCCTCGTCCTTCCAGTCGGGCGCATCGCCGGCGATTAAGGGCAAGAGGCTATCGCCGTCCAGTTTCCACTCTTCAGGACACACGCCCGCCAGGTCGAGGATTGTGGCGGTGATATCGACGTTGGATGTGATATTGCTTATGCGCTGGCCTTCTGGCAAGTGTCCGGGCCACGAGACCTGAAGTGGAACGCGTGCAGACTGCTCGTAGAAACACATTTTGCGCCACAGCCCGTGCTCTCCAGCCATCTCACCGTGATCCGATGTGTGGATGATGACCGTGTTATCCGCGAGGCCCTGTTCCTTGAGCGTGTCCATGAGTCTGCCGATGCGTTCATCAAGCTGTTCAATCATGCCGAAGTAGGCCGCACGAGCGCGCAGCACCTCGTCGTCTGTGTAAGGACCGTGCAGCCCGAACATTTCCCGCAATCGCACAGCGGCGATGGGCAGGTTTTCGAGATGCCCGGGCGGGATATCTGGCATGTCCACTCGGTCCGGGTAGTACTTGGAAAAGTAGGGTTCGGGGACGATGTATGGGAAGTGCGGAGCGATGAATCCGACGCACAATGCAAATGGGTTTTCCTTGCGCGCAGGGTCGGATAGGTACGCGTGCGCAGCGTCCTCAAAAATCTGGTCGTCTTCTATCACTTTGTGAGTTCCGGGGCCGGCTTGCTTCACTTCCGGCCACGCCTCGCCGGCCTTCGGAAAATTCGACGCGAGATCGAGTCCTTCCGGAATGTCAGTGGGTGGCTCCGGCACTTCACCCCACGGAAATACCGGATGCACATTTGCGGCATGCGGGTCATGCGCAATCTGTTCATCGAATCCGTGGAGCGCATGCCGACCGAGCATGTGCATCTTGCCGTCCAGAGCGGTGTCGTAGCCCTGTGATCGAAGCAGGTATGGCCAGGTCAGCTCGCCGAGATAGAGAGGCGTGGCGTTATCCCACCCACGGATGGTGCTGACAAATTTGCCGGTCATAAAGGACAGCCTGGACGGAACACACAACGGCGAATTGGTGTAGTGGGCGTCAAAGGTAGTACCTTGTGCGGCAAGCCGGTCCATATTGGGCGTGTCGACAAGCGAATGTCCGTACGTGGAGCTGAACATCGGCCCATGTTCATCGGACATGATGACGAGGATATTTGGCTTGTCAGTAGACGTCATTTACGGGCTGCTTTCTATGTGGACTCTGGCATCTCTATGGCCACTTCGAGCCGTGCAGAGTCAAATCCAGCGTCTGGATAAACGAAGAACAGCCTGCTCCCCGTCTCCTTCAGGTTACACATGAACCGTACATGGTTGTACTCATCGATTAGACCAAGACGGATGACACTTTCATGATCCTGAATACATGTGATCTGGACGCCCTGACGCTCTCTTAAGATGAGCTCCGGTGTCACAGGTCCACCGACCTGTAAGTGTGCGGCAATATTTACCGCCCTTGCCGGCTTTCCAACTCAGGCCAGACGCTTCTCATCTGCCAGCAGTCCAAAGATTTAAGGGTCGCACTGTTGCCCTTAGCGAACACAGATACGCCGGTGCTGGCGGGAGACTCTGGATAGGCTCTTAAAGTCAAACACTGGATACCATTAGCGAACACCTCAACGATGCTGCGGTCTATAAAGATACGTAACCTGAGATACTCACCGTCCGGGATATCGAGTGGTCCGATCTCAGGTGGTCGACCTAGGACATCCGCTCCTGTGGATGACTGTGATCCATCAATCTGGAGTTGCGGTGTGCCCCAGCGTGCATTGGCGCGGTGGAAGAAGGAGATACGCGTAAGTTCCGTCGCGTCGGGAGAACGAAGGACGTTCAGGCCGACTTCACGGGCAGCGTTCGGATCAATCACCGCATGAATCTCGATTGCACTCCCGGCGATATCGGGCAAAACAATGTCTTGATTTGCCGGGATATTAGCCTCAGACACACTCTTCTTATTGAACCGTAGTCCCTCCAGTTCAGGCACCGGGGTTATGAGTAGTGAATCATCATCCGCAAGTGAGAGCACCCGAGGTACAGTCATGACGTTGTCCCAGCCTCGCGTTTCGCGCGATTCCTTCACATTAAAGATGGACAGGTAACGACCAGAATCGTCAATCGTCGCTGACGGCGCGTGCAAGCTGCCGACCGACAACGGACCGTAGTTCATGCGTCCGTGATAGTCCGGGGAGAAGCGGTGCGTGTCGTCGTCGTAATCTCCGACGAAGTATTGACCGCCGCGCTTGTGGCTGAAGAACAGCAACATGTGCTTGTCGTTACCGATCGGCCAGAAATTGGGTACGGCGTAATCCTCGCCCGGCTCAGTACGGTAGTCGTTTTCGATCAGTTTCCCGACGTAATCCCAGTTTTCTAGGTCCTGCGTCCGAAAAAGGTGATCAACGCCCTTGCAATCGATGCTTCGCTCACCGTCTTGGAATACACCGGACAGAGCATAGTAGCCATCGGCTTCCTTCCATATGCACGGGTCGAAGACCCTGTATGGCCGACCGCCATCGTCTACATCTACCATCGGGATTACCGGGTTCGACGAATGCTTTTCCCAATTTAGTAGTAATGGGTCTGTGGCGGTGGCTATCGAGTTGCCTGCACCAGTTCCATGATAGGTAGCGATGACGCGGTCGTCCTCGACCAGAGTCTGTCCACTAAAACAATCTTTCTCCTGATCCGGGTAGAGGGCGAGCGGGAGGTCCTTCCAGTGGACCAGATCTTCGCTCACCGCGTGGCCCCAGTGAACGTTATCGATGCCATCCGGCCTGAACTGGTAAAAGAGGTGATACATCCCACCCCACTGGCAGATCCCGTTTGGATCGTTCATGTAATTCTCGGGCGGTGAGAAATGATAAAGGGGACGGGCGGGGTCTGCGGCGAGACGCGCTCGAGACGCCCTGTATTTCAAGACGGTGGCGTCGTCCTTCAGTGCTTCAAACTGCGCGTCTAGTGACTCTGGAGCTGGGGTCATAATTACGTGGTTTTACCTCAATAGTTTCTACTCCGGCCGTCTCAGCACCAGAAACTTTCGGCGTAGGCTGAGAATCTGTTCCTCACGATCATTGTGGGCGATGGTTTCCGCGTACACCACCCCTCGATCTGCTTTCGATCGGGATGGTGTGATGTCGAGGATTTCTGACGCGGCGTAGATAGTGTCGCCAATGTGGACAGGTCCGTCATGCTTAACCGTTTCGTACTCCAGGTTGGCGATTGCCTTGCCAGAAAGCGCCCGGACCGTCATGCCGACCACGATTGAAAACACTAGCGTGCCGTTAACAAGAATCTTCCCGTGCTGACCAGCCCGGTTCCACGCCTCGTCGATATGGAGTGGGTGATGGTTCATAACCAGGAGACTATGGATGTGGTTGTCGGCCTCGGTGATGGTCTTCCCCGGCCAGTGCTTCCAAGTGTCTCCCACGTGAAACTCTTCGAGGTAAGATCCGAATGTGTCTCGTTCGTCGTATGCGGTCACTGGATGTTCCTTAGAACCTCGGCGTTTGAAATCGTTAGAGGACAGAAGGACTGCCCCCTCACCCCGGCCCCCTCCCGGTGGTAGAAGGGGTTAATACACGGTCCACCTAGCGAGCGTCGTGCATTGTCTGGGTTCTGTGCTGAATACGGGCAGGCAGACTGTATATATCAATGAATCCCGTAGCCGCCATGTGATCGAACTCATCCTCTTTTGAGTAGGTCGCTAGTCCGAAGTCATACAACGAGTACTCGGACCGGCGCCCGGTAACGACCACCGAACCTTTGTAAAGCTTCACACGAACATCGCCAGTCACGTAGCGCATGGTGCTATCAATCATGGCGTCCAGGTCTTCCCTGTACCCGGTGAACCAGCGACCGTCGTATACCAAGTCGGCGTACTGCTGGCCGACATAAGCGCGCATACGCTGCTGGTCACGCGCCAGGCACGCAGTTTCGAGCGCCCTGAGCGCATCGTGCAACACCACGGCCGCTGGCGTCTCGTACACCTCACGTGACTTGATGCCGACGAGCCTGTTCTCCAGATGGTCGATTCGTCCGACGCCGTGCTCGCCTGCGATGTCGTTAAGTTTCTCGATAAGCGGCACACCCTTCAGCTTCTGGCCGTCAAGGGATACCGGAACGCCCTGTTCAAACGAGATCTCGATTTCGACCGCCTCGTCTGGAGTATCGGTCGCTGGCTTTGTCCAAGAGTAAGCATCCTCGGGCGGTGCGAACCAGGTGTCTTCCAGGTCTTCACCCTCGATTGCCTGGCCCCAAAGATTACGGTCGATCGAGTAGACCCGCTGATCATCACCGACCTCACGTACGTCCAGCCCGGCCTTCGCCGCGTAAAGTTTTTCCTCGTCGCGAGACATGCCCCACTCGCGGGCGGGGGCGATGATTTTGAGCGGGTCGCCGTGTGCAGCCAGGGTCTTGATACCTGCATCGAACCGGACCTGATCGTTGCCCTTCCCTGTGCAGCCGTGGGCTACGGCTGTCGCCCCGACCTGCCGCGCAGCCTCAACCAGTTTCTTTGCCATCAGCGGCCTGCCAAGCGCAGTTGAAAGGGCGTACACGCCCTCGTACATAGCTCCGGCTTTGAGACCGTTCCAGATGTAACCTTCAACAAATTCATCGCGGACGTCCCATATAAGGGATTCGGTCACGCCGGCCTGCCGAGCTCGGTCTCTCACGCCATCAAGCTCAGGACCTGCACCGAGGTCAACCGTGAGCGTAACGACGTCCATGTCGTACTGCTCTTGTATCCACACTGCGCTGATTGTGGAGTCCATGCCGCCGCTGTAGGCCAGCACACATTTTTCTCTTGCCATTACCTTGTCCTGAGGATGTTCTTCAGGGCGTCCGCTGTCGTGCCCTCATCGGTTTGTTTTCGGTAGTTGCTAATTGGCGTTCACGTTGAGTGGCTTCTCCCTCATCTCAATCCTCCCCCAAAGGGAGAAAAGGTTTTGATTTGGAGCAGCATCTCAGAACGCAAATCCGGCCCGGCGGATTCATGCCGGGCCGGTGCTTATCCAGTTTAGAACGGAGATCAGGCTCCGAACACCTTTGCGAGTGCCGCATCCAGAATTCCAACCGCCTCGTCAACCTCTTCCACGCTCGTCGTGAGTGGCGGCATGAAGCGAATCATGTTGGGGCGAACAGCGTTTAGGAGCAGACCGTTGGCGACCGCTTCACCTATCACAGCACCCGCGTTGTCCTCGCTCATCTGGATGGCAAGCAGCATCCCCATACCCCGGACCTCGGTGATGAAGTCGTACTTCTCCATGAGCCCCGTGAGCTGACCCTTGAGGTACGCGCCTGTCTCGGCGCCCTTCGCCGACCAATTCTCGTCGACGACAACCTTGGCTCCGGCCCAACCGGCGGCGGTCGTAAGCGCATTCCCGCCAAAGGTAGATCCATGGTCGCCCGGCTCCAGTACGGCGTACTCCTGCTTGCACAGGAAAGCGCCAAGTGGCGCACCCGCTCCAAGACCCTTCGCCATGCTGATAGCGTCAGGCTCAAAGCCGAACTGCTCGTAACCGAACAGGGTTCCGAGCCGTCCCATACCGGTCTGCACTTCGTCGGCGATGAGCAAGAGATCGTTTTCGTCACACCACGAGCGCACTTGCTTGAAATAGTCCGGTGCCGGCACGTTCACTCCACCCTCGCCCTGGACGGGCTCCAGCATCACAGCGCAGGTCTTATCGTTGGTCGCAGCCTTGATCGCATCGATGTCGTCATAATCGACATTTACGTAACCAGGAGCCAGCGGACGCCAGTTGTCCTGATAGTGCGCCTGGCCGGTGGCAGCCATCATACCCATCGTCCGGCCGTGGAAGGAATTATTGGCCGTAATGATCTCGTAGGCGCCGTTTTTCTTAACCTTGCCGTATTTGCGGGCAAGCTTTGTAACCCCTTCGTTGGCTTCGGCCCCAGAGTTGCAGAAGAAGACCCGGTCCATAACCGAATTGTCTATCAGGATCTGGGCCAGTTTGAGCTGTGGGATCGTGTAAAACAGATTGGACATCTGGAGGATCTTGCCGGCCTGCTCAACAATGGCAGCAGTCACGGCGGGGTGTGAGTGGCCGACGTTCAGAACGGCCCATCCTGCGGTGAAGTCCAGGTAGCGCTCGCCGTCGGTGTCGTAAACGCAGGTGCCTTCGGCATGGTCGAGGACCATGGGCATGCGATTGACTACCTGCATGTAGTAGTCGGCTTCAATCTGCTTCCACTGTTCCCCTGTGGTGGTCATGTTGTTGCTCCTACTGGTTCGTCTGATGGTGTTGAGTTTGTGGAATTTGGTTAACCCGCTTGTTCAACCATTCGGAGGGCGGGCGCAGGGCTTATGGTGATTTGCCCCTAAAGTGTTTTGCTCGGATTTAGGTGGCTCCGAAAAAGTTTGTTCTCTCAAAGCCAATGCTCGTGTGCGTCGTATTCCCCTCGCCGGGAGGTGCGTCAATATACACCTCCTTGCTGTGTCCTCTGGCATCACGTGATCCTGGTACCGATGTCGTTGCCCGAAACGCACTGAAGTAGTGCTCCGGCAATCCGCCCGTCGATGATGTATCCAGCGCGTACCGTTTCCACGGCAAATGCGCATGCCTCAATCTTGGGAATCATCCCGCCATTCGCTATGCCACTATCGATCAGGTCTTTCGCCTGACGACGGGTCATGCGAGGTATGAGCCTTCGGGTAGCGTCAAGTACGCCTGATACGTCGGTCTGGAAAACCAGGATCGCCGCTCCAAGTACTGCCGCTACGTGACCTGCCGAGGTGTCAGCATTGATGTTAAGAATACGGTCTGAACCGTCAGAGTGCTCCGGGTTCACGTTCAGCGCCGCCGGAGCTATTACCGGTATCGCGCCTGTTTCCAGAACGGCCATTATGGTGCTGGCGTCTGCTTCTATAATTTTCCCTACCATGCCAAGTTCGGGATCAAGGACTTCTGCCTTGAGCATCCCGCCGTCAACTCCGGCAAGCCCAACGGCCTTTCCACCCGCTGCCGCAATTTCAGCCACAAGTTGTGCGTTGACGAGTCCACAAAGGACCGCAACTGCGACATCCAGAGTCGGTTTGTCTGTCTTACGCAGACCGCGCACGAATTCAGGCTGAATGCCCTGAAGGCGGACCCAGTCTGAGATCACCTTGCCGCCGCCGTGGACGACGACCGGCTTCAAGCCCTGCTTCTGCAGGGCTATCAGGTCCGGCATGGTCGAGTCGCCCTCGCCGAGGGTGGACCCTCCGACCTTGACGACGACGATATCGCCAGCGCGCGCGCCACGTCCACTTCTTCTGATACGTGATCCTGATACGGATGCCATCGTGCTAATCGCTGCAACCCCTACCCGTTTAGGTGGTGTAGGCGGAGTTGAAGACTACATACTCCTCGGTGAGGTCACATCCCCAGGCCTCGCCAAAACCATCGCCCACATTCAGGCCAACGCGTAGCCGCACCTCGTCTTCCCCGAGAGCGGCAACTACGCTAGGAATGCTGTACGAGATTGCCTTGCCTTCAAACACGATCTGGATGTCGTTTACGAAGACTTCGATCAGGGATTCAGTTAACGGAATCTGACTCTTGCCTACAGCCATCAGGATCCGACCCCAGTTGGGGTCCTTTCCATAAACGGCGGTGCGTACAAGTAGTGATGCGGCGACCGAGCGAGCAGCCTTGCGTGCGTCCTCGTCTGAGTGGGCTCCGTTTACCGTAACCTCGACCAAGGTCTGGGCACCTTCGCCGTCCCGTGCCATTTCACGTGCAAGCCAGCGAGTCACGTAATCCACGGCTGCGGCAAACGTCGCTGAATCATCAGAGTCACCGGTCAGGAGCGAGTTACCCGCCGCGCCGTTGGCCATCAGAAGAACGGTGTCGTTTGTAGACTGGTCGCCGTCAATATCGATCTGGTTAAAGCTTAGTGTGACGGCGTGTGAGAGGGTCTTCTGCAGAAACGATTTCTCCACGGCTGCGTCTGTGGTCAGAAATGCCAGCATCGTCGCCATGTTGGGGTGGATCATGCCGGAACCCTTAGCACAGCCGCCAATGGTCACGGTCGATCCACCGACTTCGATCCGTACGGCAATCGCTTTCCGGTGCGTGTCTGTAGTCATGATGGCCGCAGCGAAACTGTCACCGTCGTTATCGGTGAGTTCGATCTGCGGGATGTGTTCCCGCATGAGCGCCATCGGAAGCTCTACGCCGATCACACCGGTAGACGCAATCAGTACCTCGTCCGAGCCGACACCCAGTTTTTCTGCGGCAATAGCCGACGCCTCACGAGCGTCGATTAGACCTTGCTCCCCGACTGCACAGTTGGCAACTCCGCTGTTTGCGATGACACCTCGAACTTCCCCACCGCCATCTACTACCGCTTTAGAAAGGGTCACCGATGGTGATAAGACCGAGTTCTGGCTGAACGTCCCGGCGACAGTGCACGGTCGATCAGACAGCAGCAAACCGATGTCACGCTTGTCCGCACCGGCCGTCTTGATGCCCGCAAAAATCGCTCCGGCGGAAAACCCCTCTGCGGACGTGACGCCCCCGGAGTTGACTGTAGTCATATCCAAACTCATGTTTTCGTCCCCGATTTCGTCTTCAAATAATCCGAGTGCTTGCGCACGCTTCGCCTGCTGAATAAGTGCCGATGCCCGTTGTCTTGTCACTGGCGGAACTAGCGCCGCCCCGATTCCTCCCGGTTTCATGCCCTGGTCGAGCAAGCGAAGCACTTCGCGATAACGAGGCAACGCTTGTAACTGACGTGCTCGTGCGCCGGCCAGTTGTACGGTTCGATCGAATGGCATCGGAAAACTATGCACTATTGCAGTGTTGCGGTCAAATGCGCAATAGTACAGTGATATTTTCAGGCGCAATGTCAATCATGTTGAACGAACGGGGCCTTCAAACGAAGTTAACAGCTTTGTCAGGATCTGTTTACTGGACTATTGCTCACTCCTCAATCAGGTCATTTCCAGATGATCAACGTAATTCAACCCAGACCGGTGATACGATTCTGTTTCTACTTCAAAATCAGCGCCGTTAAGTCGGCCTGCGTATATCCAAATAACCGACAGGATTCCGATTGAAGAACGGCAGTAAACAAAACCTGGTGTGGCTCGATCTTGAGATGACCGGGCTCGAGCCCGCCAAGGACGTGATCGTCCAGATAGCGGCGATCGTCACAGATAGAGACCTCAACGAGATCGGGGAGCCGGTGGAGTTCACCATCTGGCACCCGTCCGAGACGATGGACCGCATGACGCCGTTCGTCCGCGATATGCACGAACGATCTGGGTTGCTCAGGCAGATCCAACAGTCGAAAACGTCTCTTGAGGAAGCGGAGCGGGAGGTGCTGACCCTGATTTCAATGCATTGCGACTACGGAACCGCCCGTCTTTGCGGTAACTCGATCTGGCAGGACCGGCGCTTCCTTGAGCGCTACATGCCGGCGCTCGAAAATTATCTGCACTACAGGATGATAGACGTGTCATCAATAAAAGAGCTGGCCGGCTGGTGGTACGGAATCAACCATCGCAAGCCGAACGGCGCGCAACATACGGCGCTCTGGGACACACGTCAGTCGATCGCCGAGTTGAAGTATTACCGCGAAAAGGTTTTCAGGCCTGATAAGGAGAGCGGGAACTAAAACGGGCTGATGGGATGGGCGCGATTACGCGCATTGGCATTTGCCGCCCTTCTCCCCCTAAAAGGATCAGATCAAACCTGTTACGCCGCCTCTATCGATGCGCCGATTGAGAATGATTGGAGTCTGTCTCGATAGAATTCGGCGGTCTCCAGAGGGCATACGGTGACAACAGCCGTACCATCTGTGTGTGCGTCCATCATTACCTTGATTGCATGCTGTTCGCTGAGCGTAGGCACGGACTGCAGAAGCGCGTCCACCACGTGTTCCATTGAATTTACGTCGTCGTTGTGCAGGATCACGGCATATCTTGGGACGTGCTCTGTCAAAGAGCGTTCGAGTATCTCTCGCTCGACCTCCGGGCTCGTCATCATCAACCCGTCCGAACCCGCACCTTCTGGCGGGGATTCACGCATGAAGTTCGTCCGTCTCGGTGGATAGCGCTCCGTAAAGGTCTGGCCGGCGGTCCCTGAAGAACGGCGTCAGGCGGCGCGTCTGCTCGAAAAATTCTCGGTCAAGATCGGCCACGATGATGTCGTCTCTTTCCTCAGCCTGGACAACGGTCTCACCGTCCGGCCCCACCAACTTTGTGCCGCCGAAGAATACCGCCTTCCCTTCCTGTCCCACATGATTGACAGGCGCGAGGTAGGCCACATTCTCGTACGCGCGCGTCTGTATTAACGAGTCCCACCAGCGCATCCACCGTCCGCGATCCATAAACTCCTCGCCGGCGGCGCCCGGAGCGCTTGTGTGTTCAGAGTTGTGCTGGGAGCCAACGTACCCAGCGGGAATACAGTACGGGGCGATGATCAACTCCGCTCCCTGCACGGCAAGAATCCTAGCGCTCTCCGGGAACGAGAGGTCATAGCAGATATTGATACCAACCTTCCAGCCGTTGATATCGATGAGCGGAAATTTGGTGCCGTACCGGAAGTAGATCTTCTCAACGGCTCGCAGTCCGGCGGGATGCGTCTTACGGTACTTCTCGACGACATGGCCATTCGGGTCGATCACCATCGCGGTGTCGTAGTACAGCCCCGGCGATTCTTCTTCGTAGATGGTTGAAATGATGTGGACGCCATGCTCCCGCGCCTTTTCCTTTATCCGTGCAGTCGCCGGCCCGGCATCTGACTCCGCCCAAGACTGGTATTCAAGGTCTCGGAACTGGGCGAAATAGATGGCGTTAAAGAACTCCGGAAGGACGATCAAATCCGCGCCGTGGTCGCTGGCCGCCCTGTCTATGTACTCGCAGGCGCGATCGACGTTACCGGGACGGTTTTCTGTTGCGTTCATCTGTATCAGAGCGAGGCGCATACGTGGCCTTTTCTTAACCGTCTATTGACGTTTTGGTGTACTCAAGAGTTCAGGTTAATGCAGGCTCATTGAGCTGGCTGTAAATTTGGACACGGTGGCGGCAAGCGTCGGCGATGAGAACGAGACCGTCTGAGTTGGTCTCGATTGCCGATGGACGCCAGAAACGCTTCTCTTCCTCGAAGAGCCCTGCGTTCTCCCTCCAGCCGGCTTGTTCCGGGTTCACGGCTATGAATTCCTGACACCACTTCGACAATGTTGCGTCCCCAAAAAGTGTTTCCGCGTGCGCTCCACGGTTGTCGAACACCTGTACGCGGTCGTTACGCCAGTCGGCCACATAGATTTGACCGCGATGATCAACATGCACGCCCGACGGACGGTCGAATCTGCCATCAGCGGTACCACTCGAGCCAAACATAGAGACGAACTCGCCATCGGATGTAAATCGTTGAATGCGGTCGTTTCGCCAATCGGCCACCCAGATATCTCCGACCGAATCCACGGAAATTCCCCAGGCAAAATTGAACTCTCCTGGCCCGCCACCATCAGACCCGAACGAAGATATGTATCGACCATCCGGTGTCATCTTCTGGATTCGGGAATTCAGATGGTCCATCACGAGAACGTTATCGTCCGAATCTACGGCTAGTCCCGATGGACGGTTAAATTGACCGGGCCCAGAGCCAAATTCGCCCCATCGCTCAATGAAATTCCCCTCGCGATCGAATACGGAGATGTTGTTCATGTGCTCGTCTGAGACGTACAAACGGTCCCGACTATCAAATGCCAGAGCGGTTGGCATAGTTGTCTGTCCTGGATCAGTGCCCCAGTTGGCGAACTCGTACAGAAACTCTGAGTCCAGAGTCTGTGCGCTCACGCGAACATTCTTGTTACTGGCATTAGACCTGCTCAGTACGAACAACACACCGGTGCTGTCGAACCGCAGATCGATCGGATTCATAAAGCCGCGGCCCAAAAAAGATGCTATTCCGATGGTGTCGTGGTAGGAAAAGTTCTGAAGTGACATCGGGATGCCCACCTACACCGCCGCCAGATCAAGCTGGCCAAACCGGCTGTTCAATATGGGCTCTGATTCCAACTCCAAGAAACTTTCAAGAATCGTCGCGTAGACATCCCGGTAGTCAGTGTTGAATCGAACATCACCGTCTAGTTGGGCATTCGGGTCAAGGTTTGGATATTCCCCGTACAGACCACCCTTCACCGAAGGTCCGATCAAGAAAGCACAACCTCCTGAGCCGTGGTCGGTGCCAGTGCCGTTGTCCGCCACCCGGCGGCCGAATTCGCTGAATATCCACATCACCGTGTCATTCGCAG
>JAAZYK010000050.1 GCA_014239685.1 Dehalococcoidia bacterium
AATTCTTGGAGACATTGAAGGTGATCTGGTAGT
The DNA here is from genome assembly GCA_014239685.1 of Dehalococcoidia bacterium. Classification (GTDB taxonomy): domain Bacteria; phylum Chloroflexota; class Dehalococcoidia; order Lucifugimonadales; family Lucifugimonadaceae. The sequence continues at coordinate 34 of JAAZYK010000050.1, forward strand.
CACTGGCGTCGACTCCATTCGCGGAGGGCGGGTCTGGCTCGAGCGTCAGCAGGTGGAGGGTGTAATCCCCGATCCTAATATCGGCCGTGCCACCCGGGGAGATAAGCATCTCGATTCGGCCTGATTCAATGTCCTGGTCAACGAGCTGCATCACCACCAACGCAGTTCCGGCCGTCACGCACTGATCTCCAATAGGACATCGGGAGTCGCTGAATACGCGGTGAAAGGCGAATTCAAGGTTCTCACCGGTGATCTCCGCAGACTGTCCAGGTGAGAGCGTTATCGTCTCTTTGAGTAATGCCTGGGTTGAGACTTGGGGGACTGGAGTGATCGTTGGGGTTGCGTCCGATTCGTTGGACGAACATGCGGCGATCAACATGGCCGCGGTTAAAGCCACGATCGGTAAAGCGAACTGGAACATGCTCGGACTAAACCGTTTGCGAAGACGGAAGTTCATCGTTGTTATGTGCTCCGGGACTCAAGAGACAAAAGAAGTTGATCGGCAAGGTGCGTTGGATCCCAACGCTCCGACCAGGAAATACGATGCTCGATTATGACCGCTTGGGATGTAAAACCGGAAGGGCGACGCGTGTCAGATCCGTTCAAAATAGCGTCGTCGCTCCCAGTCAGTGACAGCTACGTCGAACGCCTCTTGTTCAGTTTCAAAAAAGTGGGCGTAGTGCTGCACCACATCTTCGCCAAGCGATTGGCGCACAAACTTGCTTTTGCAGAACGCCTCGTTGGCCTCCCGCAGCGTGGTCGGCAGCCCCATAATTTCGGTTGATGTGTAACCATCGCCGTCCAGCATCGTTGGCGGCTCGATACTGTTCTCGATTCCGTCCAGCCCCGATGCGAGTGCGGCCGTGTACGCTAGGTAAGGGTTACAGTCAGCCCCTGGCAAACGGCATTCGATTCGCAACGAATGGCCTGTGCCTACTACCCGAAATCCGACGGTGCGGTTGTCGAAGGCCCAGGCCAGTCCTGTAGGCGCCCAGGAACCGCTTTGATATCGCTTGTATGAGTTCACGTTTGGGGCGTAGAACGGCATGAACTCGTATGCATGCGCCATCCAGCCGCCTAGGAACCAACGAAACACGTCTGACTGCCCATGACCGTTGGCAAACGCCGCCTCGCCATTTTTACGCAGGCTCAGGTGGATATGACAGCTTGACCCGTTGTGTCCTTCCGCAAACTTGGCCATGAAGGTCACGCTCATGCCCAGCCCCTCCGCTACTTCCTTGAGGCACTGTTTGTACACGACATGCCGGTCCGCCATCGTCAGAAGTTCCGAGTACCGCACGTTCAATTCGTGCTGTCCCAAACCCGCTTCGCCTTTCGAGGTCTCGACAGGCACTCCAGAATCGCGTAAGTGACGGCGTACTGCACCGTGCAGAGCCTCTCCCCGGGTTCCTTGCAACAGGCTGTAGTCCTCGTCGTACCATCCGGCGCGCTCAAGATCTGCGTAGCCAGCCCGTGCCGCTTTGGCGTACGAATCTTTGAATACGTAATATTCAAGTTCTGAAGCCGCAAACACCTCAAAGCCCAACGCTTTGGCGTGATCCAGCTGCTTCTGCAGCATCGAGCGCGGCGCTATCGGCACCAGTCGGTGAGTTTCGGGGTCTTTTGTTTCAGGAAGGTGCACATCGCACTGCACCATCGCCGTCTTATCCAACCATGACGCCACGCGCAGGGTGTTCATATCTGGCGACAGGTGGATATCTCCGTAACCCTTCGCCCAGTTGGCAAACCCGTAACCGGGTACGGGTTCCATATCGATATCGACCGCCAACAGGTAGTCGCAGCCATGCGTGCCGTGTTCTACCGTTTGCTCGATGAAGAAATCGGCGTCGAACCGTTTGCCCATGAGTCTGCCGTAAAGGTCCGCGAAGCCCACAACCACTGTATCGATCTGGCCTTCGTTAACGAGCTGGGCCAGTGCATTGCGGGTCAACATGCCCTTGATGGCAGGTTCGCTCGAAGTCACAAAGATGTCCTCTCTATACGTTTGGGGCGGCGGCGCAGAGTATCGCATGCCTGTTACACGTTTCCGTGCAGGCCGCCCGTATCAGGTCAAGTTAATATTTTGTGCTGGAAACGAACTTGTTATTTGTTATCTGAACGGGTTGGCCTCATCTCTGGTCTTTCCGTCGCGTATCGACAAATTCATGATTGTTCATTTGCCGTGGGTAGCGCTTACAGCTATAGCCGCGTATTTGCCAAAACAATGAAGGATCAAAAATCTATGTTGGCGAGTGACCGAGTCAACTATTCAAATGTCCCCGGGGCGGGCGAGATTCTCACGCCGCCATTCGTGGAGTACCTGGTCGCGCTTCACGATCAGTTCACTGATCGGGTTCAGGCGCTGAGGGCAGTACGCCTTGCCGTGTCCCTGTCAGCCACTCATGACGGCCGGCAGCCGGCACATCTCCCTCCAGGCCCTGCCACCAAAACCAACTGGCAGGTGCCGCCTGTTCCGGAAGAACTGAGGCAGCCGGGTATCGAAATATCTGGCCCCGTGGCGATGACCTCGATGTTTATCAACGCCCTCAACCCGATGCCAGACGGCACACAAGCCGTCGGCGATCTCGACGACGACGAAGACTCGGCCGGACATTCGCTGGCTGACACGGTGCAGTCCGCTATCAATCGACGAGACGCTCTGCTGGGGACACTGGAGTACCACGATGCGGATCGCGATAGACATTATGAGCTTTGGGACGGTCCAATTCCGTTCTTTATGCACCGCGAGCGCGGGCTGCATCTGAACGAACCAGAATTCACTATAGACGGGTCGCCGATATCGGCGACGTTACTCGGCACTGCGGCGACGTTATTTCATGCCGGGCGCGTTCATGCGGAGCAAGGCAAGGGCATCTATTTCTACTTGCCCAAGACCGAATCAGTGGCGGAAATCCGGCTCTATCGCGACGTTTTCGACGCCTCTAGGGAGTTATTACCTCACCTCTCGGACGCAGTGATCCGTGGAATTATTCTCGTGGAATCCCTTCCCGCCGTGTGGCAGATGGAGGAGATGCTTTACGAACTTGGACCGTACGCTGCGGGACTGAACGCGGCCCGGTGGGATCTGAAGGCCAGTTTGCTCGAGTTTGTGATGAACGACCCGGACTCCCTGTGGCCGGATAGATTTGGCGTGGACGTTAAAACTACGCCATTTATCTCGAACATATTCCGACGACTCGTCGCTGTGTGCTTGAAGCACGGCGCGGTGCCAATCGGCGGGATGGCCACACATCTCCCGAACGCCGATGAACAGGTCAACAAAGAAGCTGCGAATGCGATTCGCGCAGACAAGGTGTGGGAAGCGGAGAACGGCTTCCTACGCGGTTGGACGGCGCACATCTATCATCAGAAGACGGCGGCCGATCCATTCAAAGAGCTACACGCCACTGGTTGGCAGCCTACTGAGGCCATGAAGGAACCGGACAATTTTCCAGTGATGATTGAGACGCCGGAAGGTCCCATCACCCAGGAAGGCTCAAGGCGTAATATCCGTACGATCATCGAGTATGTTGAAGGATGGTTGAACGGACGTGGAGCAAAGGGGATCGATTCGCTGGATGGGAACTCGGGAATTCATCCGGCGCTAATGGAAGACTTGGCGACGGCAAGGATCTCCGTGGCCCAGACGGCTCAGCGCGTTGTGCACGGCGCGGTGTGCGCGGACACAGAGCGTAGTCATGATCTGGCTCTTATTAAAGAGCTGACCCGCTCCGAGGGAGTCGATATTATCGACCGACTCGGGGATAACGCTGATAGTGAGACAAAGGCTCGGTACAGAGAATCTGAACAGATTGTGCTCGGATGGATCAAGCGCTACACCAAGTTCGACTTCCGTTCACTCGGCAGCTACACCCGTGACGAACTGCACAGACAGGGCACCAGCCCGGACGCGTTTTAGGGTCTGGTGCTCTCACGTAGCGAATCACGTTCGATGAGCAATTTCCGGGCGATTTCTCTCATTTAAAATAGGTACGGGAGAGATTTTCGATGTGGTGAACTAAATCACACCTGACTGGTTTGGTGAATCATGCTTTTCTGGTGTTGACGGCGTGAACGTCGACGACCGATGGTCCAATATGGGCTCCTCCGGACGCCGGAGATCACCGCTATCAAGATTTCGTAGACGATTTTCGGCCGGTCAGGTCCGGTCACCCGTTGAGAGCTTTGAGAAACTCGTTCCCTCCGGACATGATCCAGCCGTTCAGGCTCGTATAGAAAAACTTTACGCCCTGGTCCCTGAACTTGCCGACGTTGTGTGCGCCTACGGTAGTGCCCGCGATCTTTCCCGCAGCGATGATCTTTGCAATGGATTCGTCGATCGTTCGCTGGACATCCGGGTGCTCATCGTTGCCGATATGGCCCATTGATTGCGCGAGATCGCTCGGCGCAACGTGGAACACGTCTACGTGCTGCACCGCCAGGATATCGTCTAGGTTGTTCACTGCCTTGATGTCTTCAATTAGCACCACAACCATGGTCTGATCATTCGCCTTCTTTACGTAATCAGTGACGCCGAAGGCCTGGCGTGGGCCGAACATGCCGCGGGTACCGATCGGTGCGTACTTGGCAGCGTTGACTATGTCCCGGGCGTCCTGCGCCGTATCAACGTGCGGCACCGTAATTCCCATTGCTCCCATGTCCAAGGTGCGATAGATCGTGTTGTAGTCGGTACTACCGACCCTCACGAGCGGCGTCACGCCCCACAAGTCAGCGGCGCGTGATAGATCACCGATGGACTCGAAATCGACCGGGCCATGTTCCGCCTCGAACCAGACAGAGTCGATACCTATCTGGCCGACGAAATCGACGAGATGTGGGGAGTCAACCCCGGCTAGGCAGGTAACGATCTCTCCATTGGCCAGTTTTTCCTTGGCTCGATTTGGTCGTAGTTCAGCCATGTGTGATTACTCCGGGTTTTCTTATTGATCTATGACAGTTAAAACGGCCCCCTCTCCCAGCGGGAAAGGGTTGGGGCGAGGGAGAACGATGGCCCCAAAGCTCTCTCGGTTTTGCTCGGAATGATTTATGCGTGATCCTGACGATACCTATAAGCGGAGTACTGGTGATCGGATGGATTATGGGGTGGTCAGAATCTATCCTGCGAGGCCCTTCTTAACCTGGTCTGTGTATATCGCTGCCCCGTTGGTCAACCACTCGTTCAGATTGGCGTTGAAAAACCGCACACCCTTCTGAATGTAGCTTGCCACGCTTGCCGTTCGACCAACGTGACCAGGAATACGGCCTGCGTCCGCGATCCGCTGAATTGACCGATCGATCACCGCTTGGACTTCAGGGTGCTCGATATCGCCCAGATGTCCCATCGACTGTGCTAGGTCACTCGGCGCAACCAGGAACACGTCGATGTTGTCGACGCTGACGATTTCGTCCAGATTCTCTACGGCGACGATGTCCTCAATCAATACGCACACGAATGTCTCGTTGTTGGCATGCTCAAGATAGTCTCCAACACCGTAGCCCTGACGAGTGCTGAACATGCCCCGGCTGCCTAGCGGTGCGTACTTGGCGGAGTCCACCACTAATTCCGCCTCTTCACGTGTGTTGATGTGGGGCACAACTATTCCTTGGGCCCCGCAATCGAGCGTTCGGTAGATGGTGTTCGCCTCTGCACGCCCAACCCGGACCACAGAGGCCATGCCCCACAGATCGCATGCACGAGTAATATCCTCGATATCAGCAAAGTCTAGGGGGCCGTGCTCGGCTTCCAACCACACGCCCTCAACTCCAGTCGTGCCGATGAAGTCCGCCATCTGGGCCGTGTAAACTCCGCCTATTGCGGTGACTACTCCTCCGGCCGCCAGTTTCGCTTTCGCCGGGTTTCTGCGCATCTCGGGCATCTGACCGTTCCTTGTCGATAATTGTGAAGTGAGCGGACGGATTGTATGCCACATGGCTTGACCGGATCGACGTTTTACGAAAATTGAAACTCATTGGGATGCGTCTTACCGCAAGCGTCCGAGCCCTTCAAATCACACCCCATTCTTGTCGTAGAACCGGAACTCGGGGAAGTTCACGTCTTGTGTCTCTATCTTGAGTTCCACCAGACCTTCATCACGACACCACAGGCCGACCGACTCGAGAAGAGCGCTCCTGACTCCATATTGCCGGTATGTCGGACCTACTCGGATGTTCCTCAGGAATATTGATTGCCCACACCGTGGGGTGTCTCAATATCTTCGGTATTTTGAATCCAAAATAACGAGAAAATACTGGAACAAATCTATGGAAAGATTGTCCTATGTAGATCACGGCAGCGGTTAGTACCTTCGGGCAAGATTATCGATCGGGTTTTACTTAACGCACTCGATGAACGAGTTTTCCGCCGACGTAAGTTCTAATTACGGAGATGTCACGTACGGCCTGCGGATCGATATCCCGCAAGTCTTCGGTCAGCAGGGCCAGATCCGCGAGTTTGCCCGGCTCAAGCGAGCCCTTCAAATGATCTTCAAAGCTGGCGTACGCGCCGTTGATCGTGTGCATGCGTATCGCAGTGTCCAACGTGACCGCGTGCTCTATCCCGCAAACGTCGCCATCCTGAGTGGTGCGGGTCATTGCCTGGGAGATGCCAAGCAACGGTCGATGGTCCGTGACTGGCGCGTCGGAGCCACCGGCAACTACTACTCCGCGGTCGATTAATGTCCCGGCCGGGAACATCACGTCAGCCCGATGTCGACCGTAATTGGCGATGTAACCGTCGCCGAACTCCCAGAAAAACGCAGGCTGCATAGACGGCACAATACCCTGCTCGATTACACGTTGCTGTAGATCGGGCGGCAGAATCCCGCAGTGATCGATCCGATGCCTTAGCCCGCTCCGCGGGAACTCGGTCTGGGCGCGCTTCATTGCGTCAAGTGTCTGTTCGATTGCAGCGTCTCCGACCGCGTGCACCGTGCACTGCCATCCCGCCCTGTGGGCTCGGCCGATCAAGTTGTCTAGATCTTCCTGCTCCCAATAGGCGATTCCGTAGTTTGATGGGTCCGACGTGTACGGCTCGCGGGTCGATGAACTCGGCCCGGAGGATGAGCCGTCAGTCATTACCTTGAACGCCCCAATGCGCAGGCGCTCGTCGCCAAATCCCGTGTGCAACCCAGTATCGAGGATAGGAACAAGCGGGTGGTCGAGTGCGTTCACAGTCACGAACGCGTACAGCCGGACATTTAATTCGTCGGCTAACACCATCTCTTGCGCCTGTTCCATGTATGAACCGAACAGCCCTCCCGCGTCCTGGACGCTGGTGCATCCGGCGCTGAGGTAAAGGCGATTGGCTTCGAGCAGGTGCTCACGGAGATCATCTGTTGGCTGGGGGGGCACGTTGCGGAACGGGATGTTGGCGCGCTCGTAAGCAACACCGGTTATTTTGCCCGCCGTGTCACGATCGTATCGGCCGCCTTCGGGGTCGGGCGTGGTATCGGTGACGCCGACCTCTTCCATCGCCTTCGTGTTGAAGGCGACGATATGACCGCAGGTCCGTGTGAACAGCACCGGGTTATTTGGGGAGACGGCGTCGAAGTCGACCCGACCCGGGTGTCGTTTCTCAGCCAAGCGGGACTGGTCGTAGCCGCGGCCGTATATCCACGTTCCCGGGGCCTGCATCTCGGCACGCTCTCGCACGGCCTCGACCAGAGCAGCAATAGAACCCATACTCGGCGCTTTGCAATCGATCTGTCTTTGAACGGCACCTAGCCCAGAGAAATGGCCGTGGCCCTCGATCATTCCCGGCAGAAGCGATTGACCTGCCAGTGCTACGCGCTCAGTACCCGGGCCAGCGGTCGCCAGAATGTCCAGATCGGACCCAACCGCCAGAATGCGGCCGTCCGAAATGGCAACCGCTTCAGCGATAGTGTTGTTGGCATCGACCGTGTGGACCGTGCCGCCGGTAAATACGAGATCAGCGATATCGCCGGGCATATATTCGTTCCTTCTAGTTAAGACAGTTAGCTGTTCCCAAGATCCCCTCTCCCGGCGGTATAGGAGTAAGTCCCATCAGGAGGTCAAATCCTGTCAACTGGCGCCTCGAATTTGCGGATATTTAAAGTGACGGCGCCTTCCAGCCGCCAGTTGACGCCTCAATCGAACTTGCCAACGCCAGCGCCACGTCCTCCCGCCACGGCCGCGCCACGACCTGAACGCCAATTGGAAGGCCTTCGGGTGAGGTCCCGACGCGCATTACGACCACCGGCCACCCTGTCATGTTGTAAACGAGGGTGTAGCCGCCGACGGTGGTTGCCTGAGCATCCTCGTGCAATGGGGCAGGAAATCCCGAAACGGGGCAGATGATGGCATCGTACCCGTCCATGAAAGTCAGCATCTCCGTGCGGAAGCGGTCCATTTCATCCTGAACATGTGCCATCTCGTCTGCGTCCAGGGCGCCGCCACTCCCGGCGATCCTTCTCTCCAGGATTGGTCCGACCCGGGTTGTCCCATGTAACTCAAGCAACACACGGGAATAAGCGCCGCCATCCGACGTCCGTGTTTCATCTAATAGCTCGGACATCTGGACCATCACCGCGGGCCGGTCATCAGAGACGGCCGCTCCCGAGTCACGAAGGGCCTCGGAAGCTGTCTTGACTCCCGCCATTACCTCGGGGGTCGGCGTTAACGTTCCGTTGTCGTCGTACGTTGCCACTCGCATTTCTGAAAGAATGACATCGGTCGGGTCGAGGATCGGCATATCGACTATGTACGGGTCCCGCATGTCGGATCCCGTGATTAACGGGAAGATCAGAGACAGGTCCTCGACCCGGCGTGTGAGCGGACCGATAGTCGTAAAGGCGTCTCGGAGTCCACCCGGTGGAACGATGTGCCCAGTCCGTGGCACCCTTCCTGATGTGGGTTTGAGCCCGGCAATCCCGCAGTAGTTCGCTGGCCCTCGAATACTCCCGCCTGTATCGCTGCCAAGATCGAGAGGAGACCCACCCGCTGCAACGATAGCCGCCGCCCCGCCGCTGCTGCCCCCGGGTGTTCGCAAAAGGTCATACGGGTTGTTTGTCTGGCCGTAGATCAGATTGTCGGTGACCCCGCCTACGGTTAGCTCCGGCGTATTGGTCTTTCCGAGAAGAACCCCGCCCGCCGCTCGCAATCGTGCTGTCGGCGGCGAATCAACATCCGGAATGAACTCGGATCGGCCGGTCGTTCCGCCTGTGGAGATGACCCCCTCGGTGTCATGTGAATCCTTCAGAGTGAACGGCACTCCATGTAATGATCCGCGGTTTTCGCCCCGGGCCAGCTCCGTATCACATGCGGCGGCCTCGGATAACGCTCGCTCTTCGCACAGTTGCACGACTGCGTTCAGGTCAGGATTGACCGTCTTGATACGTTCAAGATTTGCCGTAACTACCTCAACCGATGACACGCGCCGTGAGAGGATCATCTCGGCGATTTCGGTAGCGGATGCGCTGAGCAGGCTGTCCATGTGAAGTTCCTTTTTAATTTTCTGGAGAAAGAGCCCCGGAACACGTCTAGAGAGCGGGTGGCTCCCAGCCCCCTGTAGCTTCTTCGATTATGGCCGCCAAGGCCAGAGCGATGTCCTCCCGCCACGGCTGTGCAACGATCTGGACGCCAACAGGCATTCCATTGGGCGATGTGCCACCACGCACCACGGCGCCTGGGAGACCGCTCAGGTTATGTGCGGCGGTATAGGTATATCGAAGCCCTTCGGCGTCCTGATGAGTCGGCGCGGACTGTGCGGCGACCGGGCAGATGACGGCATCGTAGTCCCTCATGAAACCAAGTAGCTCGCTTCGCACGGCATCTACTTCGTGCATCAACGCTGCGTACTCCTCTACGGAGGATTCATTTTCTGTAGGCCCGTTTGCGCGATCGATCAAGAATCGTGAAGGCTGTGACGTGCCGGATTCCGATAGGAGCTTACGGGACAGGTAACCGCCATCGGCCCCAAACGACCGGTACGCGATCTCGGCGGCGCGTGCGATGGCACCCGGCCGACGGCCTTCCACCGCGGCTCCCGCACTCGCTACCGCCATGGCCGCGGAAATGACAATCTCCTGAATTTCAGAGGTCGGTGTTTCGAGAGTATTGTCGGTGAAGAACGCCACACGCAACTCCGCGATGTTCAGATCGTCAGGATTGCGGATCGGCACTGGTTCGATAAACGGGTCGATCCAGTCAGGGCCAGAAATAATTGGAAGCGTTAACTTGAGGTCTTCGACCCGCCGGGCGAGCGGACCAACCGTGCCAAAGCGATCCAACGGTCCTCCCCAAGGGAAGGCGTGGCCGGTACGAGGGACACGGCCTGCAGAGGTTTTGAGCCCGGCTATGCCGCAGTAGTGGGCAGGCACCCGAACGCTGCCGCCGAGATCTGAACCAAGTTCAAGAAAAGCACCACATGCAGCGACGATCGCCGCCGCCCCACCACTGCTCCCGCCCGGAGTGCGCGTGATGTCGTACGGGTTGTTGGTCTTACCGTGCACCAGGTTCTCGGTGATGAAAGACATCGTGAACTCCGGCGTGTTGGTCTTTCCAAGCACCACCGCGCCAGCGGCTCGAAGCCGTGCGACCGGCGGCGAATCGGACTTAGGTGTCTTTCCTGCCCTTCCGGTCGTGCCACCGGTGGTGACGATGCCTTCGGTGTCGTGCGAGTCCTTCAACGTAATCGGCACGCCGTGCAACGGACCTTTCGACTCTCGACGCGCCGTTTCGGCGTCTCGGGCCCGCGCCTCGTCCAGTGCCCGGTCGTGGGCCAGCACAACAACGGCGTTTAGCTTTGGATTCACCTCGTTGATGCGCTCAAGCGCGGCTCGGGTTATTTCCTCAGAAGAAACCTCCCGGTCACGAATGGCCCGGGCGATCTCTGTTGCTGACCGGTTTAATAGCTCGTGCATCTTCAATTCCTGCGTTGGAACACGTCGTTTATCTATGGGCCGCTACTTTACGCCCAACCTGCGTACGTAATCCGACCGATACAATGCTGTTTGACAGCGAACCCACTGGCCAACCGACGATTCACCGGTTTAGAAAGATTACATGGACGCTGAACTCGTAATAATGCGCATCCTCCACATTGTCCCGGGAGTCGTGTGGGTAGGTAGCGCCTTTTTTACCGCATTCATCCTGAATCCCCGACTTAGGGCCCTTGGTCCCGATCTTGAGACGCAAGTCACCGCCTCGATCAACAAGGTCTGGGGTCCGGTCGTACATGGCTCGGCGACGATAACGATCATCGTCGGATTCCTGCTGATATCTTCAACACCGGGACGGGAATTTGGTGATCTATTCAACAGTCACTGGGGTTGGGCGATTGGTATCGGGATGATCGCTGCATTCGTGGCCCTTCTATTCGGAGGGATTGCCGGATTCAGTCAGTCGAAAGCGCGGAGGCTCGACGCGTCGGACGCCGTAGGGTTGGCGTCGGTTGCCATGCAAACAGGCGTTTTCGAGAAGCTGCACGCGGCGATGGCGCTCGGTGCAGTGGCAGCGATGGCCGCGGCCCGTTGGGTTTAAAAACGGGTGTTCCCGAGGGTAATTATGGGAGAGCCATATGACCGGAATCTGGCCGGGCACTACCCGGTGTGTTGCGATGCTCACGTTCGATATGGACGGTCAATCCGCAACGCTTAATCGCAACCCGGATCTTGAGGGCCAGCCGAGTATTATGTCGATGGGCGAGTTCGGCCCAAATGTGGCCGTTCCTCGAATCCTGAACCTGCTCGACGATTTGGATATCAAGGCCACATTCTTTATCCCTGGTTGGATAGCGGAGCGACACGAAGACACGGTGCGAGATGTGGCGAATCGCGGCCACGAGATTGCTCACCACGGATACCGGCATGAGCCGCCGGCGACGCTGTCCGGAGACGGCGAAGAGGGCGAAGTTCTCGATCACGGATCGGAGATTTTGGCACGTATCACCGGCCAACATCCACTGGGCTATCGATCGCCATCGTGGGAGCTCAGTGCCAACTCGCTGGACTTGTTGAAAGAGCGCGGCTTCGTTTATGACTCAAGTCTTATGGGCGACGATATTCCGTATTTTGTGGACGCCGAGACCGGGCGGATAGTTGAACTGCCTGTCCACTGGTCGCTAGACGACGCGCCGTTCTACAACTACTCACCGGTAGCCGGACGGACGGCCCCGATG
>JAAZYK010000051.1 GCA_014239685.1 Dehalococcoidia bacterium
CGATCGTAGTTGTCTGTGACGGTCATCCCGAGCGGCTCGAAAATTCGACGTTCAAGCACCTCTTCGATCGTCACACCTTCCGCGCGGGCGACGATCTCGCCGACGAGCATCCACCCGTGGTTTGCGTAGTGCCATTTCGTCCCGGGTTCGACATCTATCGTTATCCCGTCCGGGTACTTCTCAGGTATCGGTGGGATATCCGGGCTATCCGCCCACAGAACGCTCAGGGGGTCGGCGATATCGGTCTCGGTGGGCGCTTCTCCGATACCACCGGTATGCGTGAGCAGATGCCAGAGCTTGAGGTTATCGCCGTGGCCGTTTAGCTGAAGGTCCGGCAGCAGATCGACAACCCGGTCGTTCGGCGACAACTTCCCTTCATCGACGAGCGCCATCGCGCAGAGACAAACCATCGTCTTGGTGATCGAGCCGATGCGCTGATGCAGGTTCGGGTCTTGGTCTCTGCGGGACTCGATGTCCGCCCATCCGAATCCTTCTGCGTACACAAGCTCATCGCCGGATACGACGCCTATTGAGAGGCCAGGCAGGTGAAACTCCTCCAGCAGCCGTTTGGCGGTTTCGGAGATTCGGACCGGGTCGATGGATTGTTGTGATGACATGACCACAGCCTACATGGGAATATTTTTGACGATCAAGAATTAGAGTCAATGTCGGTGGTGGAAGCGCTTCCACCACAGGCAGCCGCCGAAGAGTTCACGGAACGCGCTGACAAGTCGGGCGGTACGCACAACGGAACTATGGTGGTGGCCGCAGTACTCCCAACTGATCCCGTCTCGGCAAATGGCACTCCAGGCGCGAACGCCACCCTTCTTTACGATTGTAGGTTCGGACAGAACTTCGCTAGCGCGGCTCGAAGGCGTTCGCCTTCGGGTTAGACACGCCGCTCACCCATGAAAGTGAACCAGCCCGTCATTCCGAACGAATATGGTTTGACGGGTGGTGGTCCTCGATTCGGGGTGACTGTACGATGGCTTCCGTTTCCACGCTCTGGTATCGCCGGTAATCCCACCCTTTATGACCGGAGGACTCTTGACCCATCCTGATTTCATGGCCGATTTCTTCTTTATCCGACACGGAGAATCAGAGTCAAACCTTACCGTCCATGGCGGCCTCGCCGCAGGTTTGAATTTTGACGCACCGCTGACCGACCGTGGTCACAAGCAAGCTTTCGCTGTTGGAGAACGGCTCGCTGCCGAGGGCCGGACGTTTGACCGAATCTATTCGTCGAGCATGGTTCGCACCGTCCAGACCACACAGGGCATGCTGCAGGGCATGGGGATCGGCGAAACAGCGTTTGAACAATCCGGCGACATCATCGAGCGTCAGGTACCTGAATGGCGCGGGCGGCCCGTCACCGAGGTCCACACTCCTGAGGTGAAGCTGCTCATGGCAGAGAGCGGCAAGTGGTTCAAGCCGGGCGATGGCGAGTCACACAGGGAGGTAGAGCGGCGATTCTCAAACTGGCTTGAAGACGAGTTGTTGTTCAACAATGATTTTGTAGGACGCCCTGGGAGGCAACGGGTCGCAATCGTCAGCCACGGACTGGCCCTTCAGGCGTTGTTCCACTACATCATGGGATTTAACGACGGGCTAGTCGGCCGGTTCCCCCTTAACAATACATCGATATCCCGTTTTCGATTTAACAATCTGGGCTGGTTCCCGATCTCGATCAACGATGCCACGCACACAGAGGCCCTCGGCGACATACTGCGCGAAGGTGGTCGTAGCTGAGGAGGAGCGTTCTGATCTGTTGAGTGTGGCGTGCTCTAGAACGACATCACCCGAATGCCGGCATTTCGACCGCCCCTAGACGTCCGCCACGCCGCCATCTAGAGCATCCCATGACCCGCCTTGATAGTCGTCATCCGGGTATGGCCTGCTTGCGATCACATCTTCGTCCAGGTCGACCCCCAGGCCTGGCGCCGTTGGAAGTTCGAAGTAACCATCTTTGATGACGAGCGGCGTTTTCTGAACGAGATCGTGCCACGGCATGTCCCGAGCGGTTTCAAGAATGAGGAAGTTCGGAGCGGCGGCGCAGACGTGGAGCGATGCAGCAACGGACAAAGGACCAGCAGGATCGTGCGGGGCAAACTTGATGTACTCGGTCTCTGCCATCGCTGCGATACGACGCAGCTCTGAGATCCCGCCGGCGTGACAGATGTCCGGTTGAACCACATCGACAAGCCGTCGGTTGATCAATTCCTTGAAGCCCCACCTGAAGAACAATCGCTCACCGGTGGCGAGATCGGTGCGCAGGTTCGCGTTTCTAAGTGTCTGCAGTGTGTCCAGGTTGTCCGGAGCTGTTGGCTCTTCAAAGAAAAGCACGTCGAACTCCTGAACGGCTTCGATCTGCTTGATGGCGATCGTTGGCCGAGAGCGGCCGTGATTATCGATCATGATCTCGCCGTCCGGTCCAAGTTTCTCCCGCATGCCCCTGATCTTCTCCCGCAGGGCCTCCACGACGTCCTTCTCACGAAATGAGGTTTCACCCATTTGCCATCCAGCACACTTATACGCCGTAAAACCGGCCGTCGGGTCCTGCGACGCCGGGTCAGGCCTTAAATCCTCCCAGTGTCCGTAGGCGCGCACGCGGTCACGTACTTGTCCTCCAAGTAATTTGTATACAGGCTGGTTGTACACCTTGCCAGTCAGGTCCCATAGCGCCTGGTCTATGCCACTTATCGCAGAGCCGAGGATTACACCGGCGCGCCAGAAAAAGTGACGGTACATGATCTGCCAGTTGCGCTCGATCTCTGTCGGATCTCGTCCGACGAGCGCCTTTTCCAGGACGTGGACTGAATCTTCGACCGCCCGCTCATGTCGTTCAAGTGTGGCCTCGCCCCAACCATGAACACCTTCGTCCGTCATCACCTTTACGAATAACCAGTTACGTCCGCCACCCTGCATCTTGAAGGTTTTAATCTCGGTGATTTTCATCTTGAGGTCCTGAAATGCTGCGGCTTCTGAAGTTGCCCGGCCGTTGACTATCGAATCTGGTTTGATTCCTACGGATCGGTACCGATTATTGACTCGTAAGGGCGCGGAGATTGGATACGAATCCATGCGTCTGATTCAAGTGTCCGGACCAGGTCTTCATCCATTCCCAGCGCGTCCGCAACCTCATCCGGCGTAGCAGGACGGCCATTTAAGGCGCCGAGCCTGAGCACCATAACCTCTCGCTCTTGCTTACCAAGCGATGCCAGTGCGGCATCCACGAACGCTATCGCTGCTTCGGCCGAGATACTGCGAGAGTGGCCGTCTGCGGCGCGAAACAGCCGGTCCATCGTCTTGGTGCGCCCCATCATCAACAATCGTGTGGAGGCTGTTGATTTCGCCCGGGCATCCCCACGTCCAAGGGCCGGTATCTGGTTACGAGCTACAGACTCAAGGCAGAGCCAACCAGGCCGTTCACGCGACTGCCTGAGGCCGCTCACACCAAGTGCCCAGGAATCCGGGTTGTCGCTTTCAAGAAGACCACGCAATACGCCGATGGCGTTGCGATCATTCAAGTCTCCAAGTGAGATCGCCGCCCGGAACCTGACTGAGGTGTCTGGATCTTGGAGTTCCACTTCCAGTCGCTGGACGCGCGCCGCCGTGTCAGAGCCCAGTTCGCGTGCGACCCGGATAAGGTGTGCGCCTTCTCCCTCAGAGAGTGCCGCGCCAAGAGCCGCAATGTCATCCCCGGCCGGGGCCGGACTAGTATTCCCAATGGCAGGTGTGTCTTCAGATTCGGCCAATCAGTTATCGCCCTCGTTCCCGGGAACATTGCCTGCAGTACACCGGTTCTGCAGGCAATTTCATCGTGAAATAGCAGGTTAATAGCAGTAAATATCGACGGCCGAGTCTAGCACGATACGGATTGGATCCCCGGGACATCTACGTAACATTACTAAAGGCTCAAAACCCGCCGTACTCCACTCCCCACACAGATGAATTCGGACCGGTCGCGTGAACGAAATACGGGTTTGACCGAGCGCACGACCCGTCGTATCTTCGCTCAGTGTTGGAGACGCGCTCCGCCCGTCCTTGATTCGGCTCCGGCCGGGCGAGATACGCCGATAATTATCCAGATTTCCGCCCTTATATATATGAGGAAAACCTGATGAAGATCACGGGGATCAAACTTCGAAAATTGCACGGAACGATGGAGTTCCGGGGCGAGTTCTGGGAGGAGCGACTGATCCAGCCGCTCGACATTTACCCGGAGTACAAGGTCCAGGGTCCGGCCTTGCTGCCGAAGATCGACGACAACCATTACGCCATGGCCTCAACTTTTGTGGAGATCGAGACCGATGGCGGCGTCACCGGCATCGGTGGGCCGATCGACGGCGCCCAGTCCTACATAATCGCCACGTCGCTGAGCAAGATCATCGAGGGCAAGGACCCGACCGCAAATGAGCTGCTCTGGGACCAGATGTTCCGGGCCTCGGTCCACGGACGCCAGGGCGAGACGATGATGGCGATCAGCGCCATCGACTGCGCCCTCTGGGACCTGCGCGGCAAGATCTACAACGCGCCCGTCGTCAGCCTGCTCGGCGGACCGACACGTACCGAGATCCCGGCATATGCCAGCATGCTCGGCTTCAACGTGGAAGACCCGGCCCTGGTCCGCGAGCGCGCACTCGAGTACAAGTCGAAGGGATACCGGGCGCAGAAGTGGTTCTTCCGCCACGGGCCGATGGATGGGCCGGAGGGCTTCAAGAAGAACGTGGAGTTGGTGCGCACGCTCCGGGAAGCGGTGGGCGACGATGACGACATCATGCTCGACTGCTGGCTCAGCTGGAACCTGACCTACACGAAGCAGATGGCGGAACAGATCGAGGAGTTCCACCCGCGCTGGCTTGAAGAGACGGCAATGCCGGACCGCATCGACACCTACTCTGAGATCCGGGCCAGCACGACTATCCCGCTCTCGGGCGCCGAGCACGAGTACACGCGCTGGGGCTTCAAACGATTCGTCGAAGCCGGCGCACTGGACGTCATTCAGCCGGACATCTACTGGGCGGGCGGGATTACAGAGACCGTCAAGATAGCGACCTATGCATCGATCCATGACTTGCAGTGCATCCCGCACGGGCACTCAAGCCAGGCGAACGCGCATTTCTCTTGCGCCATGGTACCGACGCTCACACCGATTCAGGAGTACCTGGTGAAGTGGAACACGGTCCACCAGTGGTTCCTGAAAGACCCGATCGTTCCGCAAAACGGCGTCGTCCACGTGTCTATGGAACCCGGCATGGGAATGGAGCTGGATCCCGACAAGATCGAGTCAGAAGAGCAGGTCGAGTTCTAAGACCTGTGTAGGGAGCGCGTAGAGGGCGAGGCTTGCTCCGACCGGATGCGGCGCCACGGTATTGGACGCGGCAACAACACGGTAGGGGCGTATGGCCATACGCCCCTACTGTCCTTCAAACCCTTGAGTACACGGGCACAAGGACAGTTTGGAGGCAGGTTCACCGGGCGCATCCCCAGAGATTCTTTAACTCCGACCGGCTCCAGATGCCACCGGATTCGTTCTGCCCGAAACTGCCATCCCGGCCCTAGAATATCTGCGTGAAAATCTTTACCCACCCTCGCCCAGCGCATCTGCGCATCGCTCTGTCATCGGCAATCGCACTGGTTGTGCTGTTCATCGGCGGCGGCGGCGAAAAGGTCCAGGCGCATGGGTCGGGTACCGAGATATTCAGGCAGGTAGACGGGCCGTTCGTGATTGCAGTCCGCATCTTGCCGTTACAGCCGCTCGTGGGCAAACTGCACGTCACGGTGACTGTGGACCTACTTGAGACCGGCGAGCCTGTCGAGGACGCGCGCATACGAATCACGGCCCGTCACCAGATGGGCTCCGCAACTCCGCAATTCAGTCCAGGCCTGAACATCCCGACCGAACGCCGTTTTTACGATGCAAACTTTGATATTGACGACTCAGGGGTGTGGAATTTTGAGGTAGAGGTAACGTCCGATCAGGGCGAGGGCAGAATCGTAACGCCTATCTCCATAGCAGGACGTGTTCGAGGAGATTCGCTCGGCATTCCCGGCACGATGATGTTCATCCTGGTCAGCGCCGGCCTGTTAGGTGGAGCGGGCTGGATTACCTACACGGCCCGTAAGAATAACCGCATTCGTCGAGAGCGCTCCGCTCGCCCCTGAAGTACAGCGCCTAGACCAGGAGTCGGCGACGCAATAATCGGGTGGCGATCGGGTAAAACACGAGTGCAGCCACGATGAGATAGAGCAACGACCAGAGCAATCCCATGTGGAGGTCACCCGTCGAAAGAGCGCGCGCAATCCGAACCGGGTGAGTGAGCGGCAGCGCCCATGCAATCGGCTGGACCCAACTCGGCAAGGTACTGATCGGGAAGAATGTTCCGCTGAAGAAGAACAAAGGTGTGCCGACCATTGTGAACACCAGCGTCAACATATGAGTCGACGGAGCTATGGCCGCAGCAATTAGGCCGAATCCGCCAAACATGAATCCGGTAAGCAGGCCGATTCCTAAGATCCCGATGGCCCACGGCGATTCGACAAGCCCTATGACCGTGGCAAAAGCCAGCACTGCGGCCGTGGTCATCAGCGCCCTCGTCGCGCCCCAGGTGATCTCACCGAGCGCAAGTTCACGCATCGAGACGGGCGCGGCAAGGATGCTATCGTAGATTCGGTTGGTCTGAAGCCTGCGGTAGGCACCCCACGAGCACTCGAACAACGCATGCCACATCGCGTTCCCGACGACGATCCCCGGAGCGACGAAGACCGCGTACCCAACACCCCCATCCCGTATTTCCACATCGCCTACGAGTTTTCCGATCCCGAACGCTACCGCCGCCAGGATGAATACCGGCTCCAGAATAATGCCGGTCATCTCTACCATCCAGCCGCCTTTGAATGCCGTGTAATGGCGTAGCCAGACGCCAACGACACCGCGCATCCTGAAGTCGACTTTCCCCGTCGTACGGCGCTCCGCCAGCGACTCATTCATCGCGTAATCCCCTCCCCGTCAGTGACAAAAACACGTCTTCCAGGTTCGGCGGCCGAAACGAAACTCTTGCCCCGGAAATTTCTGTCAGGTCCGCTCTTCTATCGTTCGATGCACGCACCGTGAAAATGGCGCCTATTTCGGCGACTTCATAATCCGTCTCTTCCAGTTGGCGGTGTACTGAATCCCGCTGCCCGGCTTCCGGCCTTACCTGCGCGACATCGGCACCTGCTCGCTCCCTGATCAGTTCTTCCGGGGTGCCAGCACCTAGGATGCGCCCCTCGTCCATGATCACCAGCCGGTCACAAAGAATCGCCGCCTCTTCCATGTAATGGGTGGACATCACGACGGTTACGCCAGAATTTTTGAGGACAGCAAGCTGTTCCCAGACTCGATTCCTGCTACTGGGGTCAAGGCCGGTCGTTGGCTCGTCAAGGACGACTAGCCGAGGCCGCGACACGAACGCCCTTGCGATCGTCAATCTCCGTCGCATACCGCCCGACAGGTCATCCACGGAGTCGCCACCACGCGACCTCAGGTCAAAAAACCCCAACACTTCATCCGCCCGGCGGGCCGCCATCTTCCGGTCTAAGCCAAAGTAGAAGCCGTAGATCGTGAGGTTGTCCCGGACACTGATGTCCGGATCAAGGCCATCGTGCTGCGATACGACACCGATTACATCTCGAATCGAGCGAGGGTTTGCCGTAGCGTCAATACCATCGATCTCGAGTTGCCCAGAAGTCACCGGGGATAGTCCGCTCATCATCCTGAGTGTGCTGGTCTTGCCAGCCCCGTTAGCACCGAGGATACCGAAGGTCTCACCGCGCTGGACCGCAAACGAGATTCCGTCAACCGCGCTGAAGTTGCCGAACTTTTTCACAAGTTTGGCGGCACGCACCATCGGTTCACTGTTTGATGTCTGATCAGCGGTCACGACAGTCCGTTACTGGCACGCCAATGTGGCGTGTCGGAAGAAAATCGGAGTAAGCAGAAATGATATCGCGACAAACCGCCAACCGGGTATCGTTTGGATACGATTTCAACGGCATCAATACGAACCCTTGACCTTATCTTCCAGCGAGTGCTAGGTTGCCCTTAATAAACCCTCTTTGCAGGGTATCCATAACAGGATCAATTGACGATCATCCAAAGGGGTGTCACCATCGCTGAATCAACAGGTCAGGTATACGATTTTCAGGAAGGTGCGCCTTCCCCGACCGACCGGGGGCCGGCGACGGAAGCAGCTCCGTTCATCGCCGTTATTGAACGGCTTAAAACACGGGTTCGAAGCGCCAAACTGAAGGACCACGACGAGGTTCTTGAAGATCTCCAAACGTGGATAGACCGTGCGTTACGCGGTGAGATGAACGTCACTCGTGACGGTGACACCATTTCGGAGACGCTTTCGACGAACGTGGACGAGATGATCTCCTCCCGGACTGTTTTGCGCAGGGTCGCATCTCCGTTGCTTGGGCTTGGCATCCTCTATCTCACGCTCGCAGGTCTAACGATCTGGACCGTCGCCGCAGACATCCTCTTCTTGGGCGCATCGCTCAGCGTGCCTATGGCTGCGATAATCATGGGTGTCATCGGTAGCTCGTTCGTTGTACTTATTCGAACGGTCACGTTCCAGCACCAGCAGACCGAACGCGGTGCACTACTTTTCACCGGTCTTGCGAGGCCGCTCGTCGGTGGTGTGCTTGCACTAGGAATATTTGCGTTGTTCGGCTCCGGGATCATCTCGCTACCGATCGTGTCCGATCAGGAAACCAGCACTTTCATTGACTTCCTCGCATTCCCGGGTAGCGGGCCGGGCCTGGTCGTCGGTCAGTTAGCGCTGTTCGCGTTTGCGTTCCTCGCCGGCCTGCTCGAGGGCTTTATCGTCCCGTCAGCCGGACGAACCGCAGGACGGATGATTCGCAGAACCGACTAGCCGAAGGTTTACAGACTCCTGATAAAAGAAAAGAGGCCGGTCGACATACCGGCCTCTTTTCGTGTGGATCATTTCCGGCAAGCCGCTTTGCTTTGCTAAACTCGATGCCGGGTTCCACCCACCCTTACCTCATTAATAATTTTCTGGTCCTCTCGAGCGGATGGCCGGACTCTGGAACGGACTGATATTGGCCGACGAACTGATAACGCCAGACTTAACAGCGGACGATGTCCGCCACATTGCCGCACTGACTCGTCTCGGATTATCCGATGATGAGGTGGAGACAATGCGCGGGCAGCTTTCAAGCATCCTCAAGGTGTTCGAGTCCTTGCAGCAGGTCGATACCGAAGGTGTCGAACCTACGGGGCACACCACAGAGGTGCGAACAGTCCTCCGTGAAGATGAAGCTGCTGAATCACTTCAACGTGATGGCATCCTCAAGAACGCGCCGGAGTCCGAAGCCGGTTATGTCAAGGTACGGCCGATTCTTGGTTAATTCTGAAACTACTAATGGATCAGACCTGACGGAGCTCACGGCGCACGAGGCACAGGAATTTCTCGCTTCAGGCAAGGTCTCTTCCGTAGAGCTGACGGAGGCCATACTGGCGCGGGTAGAGGAGCTCGAACCACAAATCCACAGCTACATCACCGTGACTCGAGAAGAAGCGCTCGCTGCAGCCAGAACGGCTGACGAGACGCGCTCGTCCGGTAATGCTGAAGGCCCGCTTGCCGGCATCCCGGTGATGGTAAAAGACAATCTTTCTACTAAGGGCGTGCCGACCACATCGGGTTCAAAAATCCTGCTGGGTTACACACCTCCTTATGATGCCCATGTCGTAAGCCAGCTTCGTTCCGGAGGGGCGGTGATTATCGGAAAGGGCAACCTAGACGAGTTTGCGATGGGCTCGTCCACCGAACACTCGGCGTTTGGCGCAACCCGAAACCCCTGGGACACGGACCGTGTTCCGGGAGGCAGCAGCGGTGGACCGGCGGCGAGCGTCGCCGCAAGCGAGTGCTTTATTTCGCTGGGTTCCGACACCGGCGGCTCGATCCGACAACCCGCCGCATTGTGCGGAATAGTGGGTATGAAACCGACCTATGGCCTTGTTAGCCGCTACGGGTTGATCGCGTTCGGGTCGTCTCTCGACCAGATCGGCCCGTTCTCACGCGACGTACGCGACACAGCCGACACACTATCCGTGATTTCAGGGCATGACCGTCGCGACTCCACCTCCATCAATGCGCCGGGACAGGATTTCGCAAGCGCGCTAACGGGCGACATTACGGGAATGCGACTTGGCATCCCGAGGGAGTATTTGGTTGAAGGTATGGAG
Source organism: Dehalococcoidia bacterium (assembly GCA_014239685.1). Lineage (GTDB taxonomy): Bacteria > Chloroflexota > Dehalococcoidia > Lucifugimonadales > Lucifugimonadaceae. The sequence goes on from JAAZYK010000051.1 coordinate 10,256, forward strand.
CCCGGAGTGAAGGCGGCTTTCGAGAAGTCGTTGGAGACGCTTGAGGCGATGGGAGCGACGCTGGAAGAAGTGTCTTTACCGCTCACCGACCAGGCGCTCGCCGTGTACTACATCATCGCCCCGTCAGAAGCATCGGCAAATCTGGCCCGATTTGACGGCTTCAAATACGGCAACGCCGTGAACGACGTGCCAACAGCTTGGGACGTGATGGATCAGACCCGGGAGCAAGGGTTCGGATCAGAGGTTAAGCGACGCATCCTGATTGGCGCGTATGCTCTGTCAGCAGGGTATTACGACGCTTATTACAAAAAGGCCCAACAGGTTCGGACGCTGATCATTCGCGAATTTGCGGAAACGTTTGATAAGTTTGACGCGTTGGTAACGCCAACCTCGCCGACGGTTGCTTTTAAGGCCGGAGAGCGGATGGACGACCCGGTGGCGATGTACCTGAGCGACGTGTGCACTATCCCGGTGAACATCGCAGGATTACCCGCGATATCAGTTCCCGGTGGCATGTCGGAAGGCCTGCCAGTTGGACTCCAGTTCATCGGCCCGCAAATGGGTGATGGTACGGTCTTAAAAGTCGCGCATGCCTATGAGCAGGCGACGGAATGGCACAGGCTCAAACCAACCCTGTAAAAATTCCACTTCGGAAAATTCAGACACGTTTCCCAGATGGACGGGAGCGATCGTGATTGCGCTGTTTCGTGGAAGTGTCGACCTACTCGTAACCGCCGGCGTCCTTGCGGAACGGCAGTCGTTCGGTGATACGCAAGAAGTCGGCGTGAGCTTCCGGGCTTGCGGCAATTATCGCTTCCGAGGGCATTTTCACCGGCGCGCCGTAGCGGTCTGACACCGCCCCGCCTGCGCCTTCGATCAAAACAACTCCACTTGCAATGTCCCATGGGTTGCCGCCACCGCAGAAGTACATGTCGACGCGTCCGGCCGCCAGATAGGCCATACCGAGGCCGGTCGAACCAAGAACCCGAATCGCCTGCATCCCCGGAAACAAAGCTCCGATCACGCCCCAGACGCGCATGGCCAGTACATCGTCGTACCCAAGATCCAGCCCAATCACGCACTCAGCCACGGAGGACTTATTCGTCACCGATACCTGTTCGCCATTGAGCATAGTTTTGGACCCTAATTGTCCGTAGAACATCTCGTCTCGCAACGGGTCGTATGTCGCCCCGGCTACCGGGGTGCCCTTGTGTGCCAGCGACACCATGACGCACCAGTTCGGCATATGCGAGACGAAGTTGCGAGTGCCGTCGATGGGGTCGGCAATCCATTGCCACTCGTCATCTCCGGGCTTCAGACCCGACTCTTCGCCAAGAAATGCGAAGTCCGGAAACTCATCCAGTACTCGGGACTTGATCAGCTTCTCGGAGGCATGATCGACCTCAGAGACGATATTGCCGCGTCCCTTGATATCAATACGGCCCTGGTCGTGATAGCGACCAAGGACAAATTTGCCAGCAGCGCGCGCTGTGGACTGGATCACTTCGGATATGGACTTACCCGAACGTCCGGTTAGTTGATCGAGGTTCGGTGGTATTTGTTGATTCACAGGAGCAGTGTTGGGCATTCCCGGCTCGCGGGCAAGCCCCTCATAGTAGGGAGTAATATCCGATACTCAGCGTATTAGACGATCAACCTCGCGGTGGAGGCCTCTCGGCTTCAACCGGAATGACCGATACATGCGAGCTCCCGCGCAATTACTGTCATCTTGAACTCGATTGCAGGACCCGCTTCTATCCACACATGGTTGAGTCCTGCTCCACCGGGCTCGACGCCAGTCACAAGGCTACCGC
>JAAZYK010000052.1 GCA_014239685.1 Dehalococcoidia bacterium
CTATGGTGGTGTCTGGGACGCACGCCGTCGATATGTGCATGTGGCTTATGGAGGGCAAGAGTCCAGTCTCCGTGTACGCGCAGTCGTCGGACAAGGCACTCGGAGATATCGGCACAAAAGATGCCACGTTTGGCGTGTTTACGATGGACGACGGCACGATATGGTCGATGAACATTAGCTGGGCACTGCCAATTGTTTGGCCGGGCGCTGTGTACGGGCTGGAGATCGGGATAGTCGGGACGACCGGTGTGATCGATATCGAGGACACGCATCGTGACACCGTTGTTGCGTCCGAGACGCCTCAGGGGGCAGGGTACAGCCCGGACGGCTTTAAGCCGGAGGTTCTGCGCCACGTAGATTTCATGACCAGCTATCCGCCGGGCGACATGTACGACGGCCAGCTTTGGGGGCCTATGCGCGAGGAAACCAATTCCTGGTACGCGCGGGTCGGTTCAGGTATGAAAACTCACCACGCGACTGCGACGGATGGACATCGCAACCTGATGTTGACGATGGCGATGGATCTGTCTGCGGAACGGGGTGAGCCAGTGTCACTGCCGATAGACCCGACGGAGTTCAAGCGGTAGACGGCGGATCGGGTACATGGCAACGACATGGTGTCGGATCGAGGACTGCGCCATGACGTTTCGGGAGGATCGGGAGTAGCGGGACGGTATTCCACACAACCTCCCCGTTTTCACCTGAGTTCAACTTCCTTACGCCAATCCTCTCATTTTGCTTCCGCAAAGGGAGAGGGGGCAAAGATGAATGGTCGGCATCCCGCTCGCTGTAGGAGCGTCGATAAACATATTTTTGGGTGGGGCACTGCCCGCTCATACGCGTTGCCGGGGCGGGCCGGAAGATAACTTTCTCTTCTTCTGGATGATACGGGGATGCTTTTTATGGTTCTTACCTTGTATACAATCCTCGGGTTATGAGAATTGATGTACATGCCCACTTCCTTCCCGAGAGTTGTTCTGAACTCATGCCGTCGGGATCAGGCCGTAATCCCTTTGGACCGGCAGCCAATCTGAAAGACGATCCATCGAACCTCGAATTCCGGATGCGTAAGATGGACGAGCGTGGAGTGGATATCCAACTCGTGTCAGGGCCAAACTGGCTTCAAAACGCCGATCCCGCTCAGTGTGCGAGGCTTAACGATGCCGTCGCCGAGGCTATAGACGGGAACGACCGTTTCATCGGCCTCGCAAGCGTCCCGATGCAGGAACCTGAGACGGCAGCGGCCGAGCTTGAGCGCTGTGTGAAAGAATTGGGGATGCGTGGGCTAGAAATGCTCACGCACGTGAACGGCGAGAATTTGGATGGACCACGATTTGCTCCCCTTTATCGGAAAATGGAGGAGCTGGACGTTCCTGCTTTTATGCACCCGAACAATGTGCTCGGCGCTGATCGTCTCGGGTCGTATTTCCTGAACAACCTGATCGGAAACCCGACAGACACCTCTGTGGCGGTAGCGAGTCTGATTTTCGGCGGCATTCTCGCCGAAATGCCGAGCCTCAAGTTCGTGTTGTCACACGGCGGAGGCACCAGCCCTCATCTGCGCGGACGATGGGAGCACGGCTGGAGACAAGGACTGGTAGAGACACCAATCACACGACCGCCTTCGGAATATTTTCGGCTGCTGTACTTCGACACGATCACGCACAGCGTCCCGCTCCTGAACTATCTCGTTGAGACGGTCGGCACAGATCGCGTGATGCTTGGAAGTGACTATCCATTTGGAATGGGTGACTATGCTCCAGAAGAACAGGTCGCGGCTCTCCCACATTTGACGGACGATCAGCGATCGGCGATTAACAGCGAGAACGCCATACGAGTGTTTGGGCTGGACCTTTAAACCTGTAATTGACGGTGAGGCATGATATGGCGACCACGACTGGTATCGACAAGAGGGAAGAACTACGCCGAGCTGCGGTGAAGCACCTCTGGATGCACAACCGGGGCTGGTCCGAGATGGCTGAGCGCGGCGAGCCGGTCGTTATGACCGGGGGCGAGGGTGTCCACGTCACGGATAATACCGGCAAACGCTGGCTTGACGTGAACGGTGGCTATATGTCGGTGAACATCGGCTACGGCCGTACCGAGGTCGCAGATGCTGCTTACGAGCAGATGAAGTCGTTGGCCTACTTCCCGCAGGCGACAACCACCGAGCCTGTGGCGCGTCTGGCTGAAAAACTCGCCGAGATCACGCCGGGTGACCTGTCACGCACTTTCTTTGTCAGTGGGGGCTCAGAGGCCAACGAAACGTCGATCAAAATCGCCCGTGCCTACCAGCAGCGCGTGGGCGAACCCGGTCGCTACAAGATCATCAGCCGAAAGGCGTCGTATCACGGCGCGCTTGGCCTTACGACGTGGCTTGGCGGGCCGGCATCGGGAAGCACACGGTCAGATTACGGGCCTGAATTCCCGGGGATGATATATGTGCCGCAGCCCAACCCGTACCGCTGCGAATATGGTGGACAGACGCCGTCTGAGTGTGCCGAGCTATGTGCCAAGGCTGTAGAAGACGCCATTCTGTTCCACGGCCCCCAGACGGTCGCTGCGATGATCGCAGAACCTGTCAGCGTTCCGGCATCCGTGGCGGTTCCGGGTGACGAGTATTGGCCGATGCTCCGAGAAATATGCGACCGCTACGGGGTGATGTTGATAGCCGATGAAGTGATCACCGGATTTGGGCGCACTGGAAAGATGTTTTCCGTGGAGCACTGGGGTGTAACTCCGGACCTGATGTCGGTCGCCAAAGGGATCGTATCAAGCTACATGCCGTTGGGTGGAAGCATCGCACGAGAGTCGATTGCCGACGCATTCGCGGGCGGTGACGAGAGCCGATTCCTCCAGCACGTCCTTACATTTGCCGGGCATCCGGTACCCGCGGCGGCGTCGCTTAAGAACCTTGAGATTCTTGAGTCGGAACGCATGGTTGAGAATTCTGCCGAGATGGGAGCGTACTTCCTGGAAGGACTCCGTGAGCTTGGGGCGAAGCACCCAATGATCGGGAATGTCAGCGGGCTTGGCCTGTTGGTGGGTATCGACCTTGTGAAGGATCGGGACACGAAAGAAGCATTCCCAAAATCTGCGAAGGTGGCCGAGCGCCTCATAGGTGAGTTCGAGAAGCGTTCTCTGATCCTCCGTCCGTCTGATACATCAATAACCATGGGCCCGCCGCTTTGCATCACACGCGGTGAAGTGGACGAGATTGTCACCGGAGTCGATGAGGCTCTGGGTGAAGTGGAACGACAACTGGCGGTCCGCGCTGACTAGAGAGTTTCGGCCGGACTTTTTATGGCGATAACTTCCCGAGGGCCTGCCGAAACAACGCTGGTGAAGCGTCGAGGCCTGTACAACGGCTGGTATATCGCGCTATTCGCGTCGCTTGCCAGCGGACTGACGATTGGCACGTCTAACTACGCCTTTGGCGTATTTATTGAGCCACTTGAGAATGAATTTGGTTGGTCTCGTACGCAGATCAACACGGCTCTGACGTTTGGCGTGGCGTCTGCGTTGATATCTCCGTTAATTGGTCGGTGGCTGGACAGATTTGGCTCCCGACCGGTGATGGTTGGATCTCTTGTGTTCGTGGCCGCAGGGTTCTTCATATACGCCGGGATGACGACGTTGTGGCAGTTCTACGCCGCCAGTTTCCTCATGTACCTCGGATTGCCCGGAGCCACGATGATCCCGAGTGGTCGGCTTATATCGATCTGGTTTGCCAGTACACGCGGCCGGATGATGGGGTTTGTCACGGCGGGCAATAATCTTGGCGGATTGACGATGGTGCCGCTTGCTGCGCTGGTTGTCGGAATGTCTGGTTGGCGCGGTGGTTACGTCACGTTTGGCGTAGTGGTACTTGTGATAGCTGTGCTGGTTCTCTTATTCGTGCGAGATAGCAAGAGTGACGTGACCGCAGCCAAGGGCAAGAGGTGGGCACCCGACGAGAGTTACGATGATGGGCCCGACGCCACTGTTGGCTACTCGCTGGCCGATGTTCTGCGCATGAAGACGTTCTATTTTTTGACCGTTGGACATGCAGTTCCGGCCTTTTCGTATAGCGTCGTGCTCACGCAGCTGATCCCGCATCTTGAATCGCAGGGCATTTCGAGCGCGGCGGCGTCGACGGGTGTGATGCTTCTCGCGATATTTGGCATTGCGAGCAAGATCATATTTGGACGCCTCTCGGAGACGATTACCGCTCGATGGGCGATGGCGATCAGTCTGGCCATTCAGTCGGTGGGGCTGCTGCTTTTGATAGTCGTCGGCGGATCGAATGCCGTGTGGATCGTAATTGCCTTCTACGGAATGGGCTTTGGAGCTATGGGAGCGTTGATACCCCTCACAGTTACTGAGGCGTACGGCATGCGTCACTTCGGTAGCATCCTGGGGGTGACCAGTATGGCTGGCGTGATACCAATGATCATCGGACCTCCGATGGCAGGAATTGTGTTCGACACCTACGGGAACTACGACGTGGCGTTCGCCATTATGGCCGTGACGTTCGCGATCGGTACCTTGGCGATGGTGCTGGCGCGACGCCCTGCACCACCAGGAACCACGATGGCCAAGTCTTAACTAGACCGGCCTTGACGTAATATCGCTGGAAATTGCCCGCTTCAAGAACTGGCCGTCTCCGGGTGATCCGAGTAGTTGCCCGTTGTCCACAACAACCTTGCCCCGCAATATGGTCGTGATCGGCCAACCGGCGATGTCGAAACCCTCCCAGATGCTGTAATCGTTCATGTGGAGGTCGTCCGCTGTCAGCTTTCGCTTGATTGACGGATCTATGATGGCGATATCTGCGTCACTGCCTGGTGCAATCGCACCCTTTTGTGGGTACATGCCAAAAATACGGGACGGGTTGGCGGACGTGATGTTCACAAACTGTTCAAGTGACATGCCACGATTTTCGACGCCCTCGGTGTAAGCGATACCGACCCGCGTCTCTATGCCGTTGTGCCCCCCGGTAACATCCGCCACCGTCTTGAACCGTATCTTCTCCTCCCAGGTCGTCGCGACAAGGTCTGTGGCGACCGTAGACAGCGTCCCATCCACGAGAGCCTGCCAGAGCGCCTGACCGTCCGCCTCGTCCTTCAACGACGGATAGGTGTGGTACTTCATACCGTTCTCTTCACGGTAGTTGGCCGCGCTGAAGGAGGCGTAGTTGTGGAGCGTCTCGCCGTAGACCGGCATTCCGGATTTCCTGGCCCGGGCGACTTCCTGGATACCTTCGATTGCGCTCACATGGACGAAATAGATTGGGCAGGACTTTAGCTCAGCCAGTCGAGTTACTCGTCGGAAAGACACATCCTCGGATTCACGCGAGTGGACCTCGTTCATGTGCCACCACTCGTAGTTGCCTTCGGCCTCGGCGCGCTCATAGTTGTAGTGCACCATTTCGTCGTCTTCCGAGTGCACCATCAAGATGGCGCCATTGGAAGCCACCTGTTCCATGATTGAACCAAGCCGTCCGAAATCGGTCTGCCGGTCCTCCATTTGAGGGCTTGGGGGTCGGATGCTGGTCGTAAAAATCTTGAAGCTAGGTATGCCTGACTGCACCAGTTCCGGGATCTGGTTAATGTCCGTTTCACTTGCCCGGTGACCGAATATCGGGTGGTACGCGTAGTCGGTGTAGCCTTGACCCTTCCAGCGTTCCGCCGCCTCGTCCACGGCGTGAAGAAGGTCATGGCCAGGGACCTGCGTCGCAAAATCCAGCACTGTAGTGGTGCCGCCGAAAATAGCTGCCTTGGACACCGGTTCGGCGCCGGACCGCTCAGGTTGGCGTGGCCCGCCGATATGGGCGTGGGATTCCACGCCTCCAGGAACGACGATCATGCCGGTGGTATCGATGTTCTGGACGGCCTCAAAACCTTCCGCTCCGGGAAGTGTGACGGCGGCTATGACGCCGTCAGTGATGTGGACGTCCATAACCCGTGCGCCGGAAGGCGTGACAACGGTTCCACCGGAGAGCGTGATGTCCAGCATGGATAATCCTTCTAGCCTCGGGTTCAGGGTGGTTGAGGCCGCAGTTTACATCTCTCTAGCGGTTCAACCTGTCTCGTTCGCGGTTTGCGGCTGAGGCGAACGCGTTAGCCTCAGCGATCGCTGTCTCGCTCTGTCGGATAAGCGCGTTCGCAGCATCAGTGGTAGGTAGGGGCAGTTCAATCTGCCGACTCATTTCCTCAAAGGCTTGCACAGCGAAGCTCATGCCTGAGTTTGAGCTTTCGAGAAGCTGAGTGACGAGGTCGTAATGGATCTTGAAATCGGTTAGGGGTTCCTGGGCCTGCCATCGGAATCGAAGTGCGTTGAACTCAGCTGCAGCGATTCTGAGTTCGGCAAGGCGCGTGTTGATCGCCATCTCTGCCGGTCCTTCACGCGGATCAAAAGATGGCCCAGGTCCAAGTGTGGTCTGCGTGGTGGCGTGTTCCGTGATCACTTCGCCAGACACGTCCCAGTACTCGTCTTCATTGCCGGAGTTCGAATTTGAGCATGCAGCGATGGAGACGGCGCCGAGCATCAGGAGAACAAAAAGGAAAATTTTCATGTGCATTGCTTTTTCAACAGTATCAAAGATCTGGTTTGTACGTTGTTGATATGAGGGCGACGACCGGTCGTCTGCTTATGGGGGCGCCCACCGTTAGGTTGTAAGAGATATCGGCAGTACAGTATCCGAGGTACTCGGGGTTACATGGAAATGTAGGCTCGATTCCCGCCACATACCTCTCCCAGTGAACAGAGGCCACGCTTATTTTTGCAGCGTGGTAAGACAAAGATCAGGGCGAAATTATCGTTTGCATTGCGTTTCACTTTCATGAATGACGCCTTGAATGAACGATTACATGATTACACGATTAGAGATAGAAGGTGAACCATGCCGGACCAGATACGCCTCGGAATCATCGGCGCAAGCCCAACTGTGGGATGGGCGCACAGGGCGCACCTTCCCGCAACGCAGGCGGCCACGGATTGGGAATTGACCGGCGCCTGCACGACGCGTATGGAGACTGCCGAAGAGTCAGCCAGGCAGTACGGGGCGAAAATTCCCTTTGATGATTACCACACGATGTTGGCGCACCCCGATATAGACGCCGCTGCGGTGGTGTTACGGGTGCCAACACATTACGAAATCACCAAAGACGTGATTAACGCCGGCAAGCACGTGTTCACCGAATGGCCGCTCGGCAAAACAACGGACGAAGCCCGCGAGCTGGCATCGCTGGCAAAAGAAAAGGGTGTGCGGGCGATCGTTGGGTTGCAGTCCCGGGCTGCTCCGGTGGTGATGCATATGAAAGAACTTGTGGAGGCGGGCTACATCGGCGACGTCCTGTCCTGTTCTTTAAGACAAATAGGCTCTGGCGTATTAACCCGGGACTCCGGGAGAACCTGGCAGCGGGACGTCGACCTTGGGGCCAACACGCTTACGATAGCGGCTGGACACGTGATAGATGCCCTACGGTTTGTTGCCGGCGATTTTGTTCGAGTATCAGCGCAGGTCACGACACAGGTTCCACAGTGGCATGAGGTCGACACCGACGTGATGGTGGACGTCACGTCACCGGACACAATCCTCGTCAACGCCACACTGGACAATGGCGCGTCTGCGTCGGTTCACGTCTCCAGCATTCCGTACGCAGGAAACGGCCTGACGCTGGAAATCTTCGGCACAGAGGGCACGCTAAAAGCGACATCCTCCGGCTCCACGAACGTTGGTGGACTACGCCTGGACGGCGCACAGGGCGGAGACAATATTGCGGAGATCGAAATCCCGGCACGCCACACCTACGTGGATGAGGTGATGCCGAAGGGCGCACCTTTCAACGTGGGACAGCTGTACGACCAATTCGCAAAAAGTATCCGGGGAGAAGAGAGCAGTTACCCGGACTTCGACACAGCCGTGGAGTTACACGTTTTGATAGACGCCATTCGACAGTCATCGGACGAGGGCAGGGCGGTTGATGTGCCGAGAGAGTAGGTGAGTGATGGCTCGCTGGGGTGCTAAACCAGTATCTCCGACCGGAGATACTGGAGATACATTCCGACTTGACATCACTGCCAGATAACAAAAGGGCCGGGCAGGAGAAATCCCGCCCGGCCCTTTTATTTCACCCAAAGGTCTGAATTTACGAGTACTTGCCCGTTAGTTGTGGCGTTGTGCCATCCTGGCCTTTGGCAGCCATGTCGTGCCGAGTTTCGCGAGCCCACGTGCGCTTCAGGTCGTCCTTGATGTTGATGGTCAACTTTCCGATCTTTTCGATCTCAAGCGTGATCACCTCACCGTCCTGAAACGGGTTCAAGCCACCGTGGTTGGTGCCCGTCGCGATTATGTCGCCTGCCTCGACAGGGTGGATGGAAGTAATCCACTCGACGCATCGTGGAATCAGGTGCGCCATGTCATCCGTATTGAAATTCTGCTTCACGTCGCCGTTGTTGGTCAGCGTGACCTGCAAGTTCTGGGGATTATCGATCTCATCTTTGGTGACGAGCACGGGGCCAATTGGCGCGAAGGTGTAGCGACTCTTCATTGTCGGGAACCCACCCTCTGGAAGTCCGCGGGCGGATCCGTCTATGAAGCAGGTGTAACCGAAAATGTAGTCCGTCGCATCGGCTTCTGCGACATTCGAGCCGTACTTGCTCATCACAAGGGCTAGTTCGGCCTCGCCTTCGAAGATGGTGGAGGGGACGTCCGGGAGGATCATGTCGTCGCCGTCGCCAATGATGGCGAACGGTGTCTTGTAGAAACTGTTGATCTGCGCCGGGGCGTCCCGTGTACCGTCTTCCATGTAGTTAACGGCCATGCAGTCGATATTGGTCGACTTCGGCAGTGGCGGGCGGAGTCGGACACTAGATACCGGGACGCCGTCGGCTGACTCTACGGCGGCTTCGAGCTTGCCCCGGTAGGTGCCCCAGTTCTCGATGACGCCGCGGATCACATCCTGCGGTCCAAGTTGAGGGAGGTCTGCGACCTCAGCGCTCAGGTCGACGACTTTGTCATCTCCCTTGAGTGCGCCAAAGGTGAAGTCGTCGAAGAAAAGCAGTTTCATACATCCGCTCCGTGTGGCCGGTACACGGTCAGCACTCGCAGACGTGGAGTCCGGCTTAATGGACGCCGGGAACTATAGCAAACCATTGCGTGTCAGTGGAGGTTGGGCGAACGAAAAGAGTGGCATCCTGTCTTATGGTTACTACTTCAAAGGACAGTCAATTACGTGGTTGTTGTATGCCCATGACTGGTTAATGCAAGACGCGGCAGATGCCCCAAACAACGGGCAATGCAAATCTTAAATTCCTACGGCGCCACTACTCGGTGTTAACGATCGGTTGCGCCAGAATCCACAATCCAACCATGGTGTAGCCGACCATGAGGATGAGCATAGGGTACTGGCTATGTAGAGCCGCCTTGTTGCTGGTGAATGTCTTCAAAGCCGTCATGTGGGCAAGATAGACAGCGAAAATATGCCCGATAACGATCGCAGCCACGGATATAAGCCAGGTGGCCCTGGCGTTGACTATGGTGAGTTCAATCACGTAATCAGCTGTGCCGAACAGATCCCAGCCATGCCCTAGTGGGTCTGAGAGCAATGGGATGACAAGTTGGCCCTGGATCAACAGGAATGAGAAAAAGTGAGCTAGATGATAAGCAAGGGCGATTGGCACCAGTGATAGAACGAACTTTCTTGCCACAGACTCAGCCGGTAATTCTTCTCCTGATGCCATGATCACAAACTGGACCAACACGATATACACGGAAACGAACACTCCGACCATCGCCGCGAGCCCGATTGAATGAATGACAGTCCCGGTATGCGACCCAAAAGAGTCAAAAATCGGCAATAGGCGATCGAAAAATCCGACCCACCCAGAAGTGGCTGTAAATCCATCGAAACTAACGGTTGCTAGCACCGTCAACACCATAGCCATTTGTGACGTTGAGATTCGCTCCACGGTCTTTAAGCCGGCGGCGTAGGGGCGGATGTAAAAGTTCCGCGTCTCCCGAGGTGCTATCTCGTAGCATTCGTAGCAATCGACGCACACATCTTGATGGATCTCGCAATCCGAAGAACATGTCTCACACACGGTTCTATCTGTGACGGCAACTTCGGTCGGTGAAAACCGCGCCAACAGGCTGAAAAAAGCCGTGAACGCCTCTGCCTGCCGCAGCCATACCTGTCTGCCGAAAACGAACATACCGGTGAAGGTGACGAAACTGTATATGGCGACGAAAGTGGCGAGGGTTGTCGGTGTGGAAGAGCCTGAGAAAGAGGACTCGATCCAGGCGAAAACGAGAAACAACGCAAATGCAGGCCAGTAGCTCAGCCTATCTGGGTACGGCCTATTCAGTGGAATGACTCGCCCTAGATCAACCAGTCTGACTACGGCCTCGAAGATTCGGAATATTGAATCCCACGGGTTCAGCAGTACCCATATGTTCCCGATGAGCGCTGAAGAGTAAGCCAGGCCCACCCAGAACACTACCCAGATGATAACGACTGAGATGTTTCGGTCTGATACCGGCGTGCCGTAGAACCCCGCAATGAGGACGAGGGCGAATGCAAAAATACCGATTAAACGGACACTCCACGTCATCACCGTTCCGCTCATGATGGAACCGACAAACCCGCGCGAGATTGCTATGGCGGGATATTCGTCATCTGGCTCCCATTGCCTTGCGGTCATTCCCATGATCACGAAAGACAGGGCAACCACCAACCCAGCACCGCCGAGGTAATACGGGAGCGGAAATGGGAGGTCGTACCTTTCCCCGAATCCGTGGGCAGCGACGGGTGATGACATGGCTATCAAGAAAGTGATTGCCAGGCTCAATCCCGCCGCCGCGTACTGCCACCTCATGTTCATTCTTATCGCCTATCCGTACTGACTACGGGCGTATTTCAAGGAAGGCTACGTTCTGATGCGATTCCTCGATTTCGATAGCAAATCTCCCGGTAGCGTCTGCCAGTAGCTCCATGGAGGCTTTGTCCCCGGCCTCGACCGCGAATTCGATGTCGTACCCGTGAATGTGGAATGTGGCTGCTTCGTCTGTGGATAAATCAATAACAATGGTATCGCCTTGGTTGGCAGTGAACCTTTCCACTCCACCGACCGGTTCACCGTTTGCGAACTCGATCGAGAAATTCCGGTCGGTTGGTCCTTCACTGCCACAGGCGGCCAGGATGAGAAAGGTAAAGGCAATTGCCAACGTTGAAATCGTTTTTTCGAACACAAGGTGCATGCTCATTCGAGTTTCTCTTTCTTACCTATTTAGACGTGTTTTTACGATGAACACGCCTGTTTACAAGTGTTGATCATCACAGACGACCGATAGAAAAGACGCGACTCTGGCGAGCGGTCAGGCAGCCGATGCACGGAAGGACGGGTGAAATCCCAATTTTCCTGAACCGGCAAGTGTCGTCTCTGGGTTAGGTCTGTGGCGGCGGAACCGGCGGTGGCTCTGAGAGAGACGACGGCGTCCCAAGCATCATGATTCGGTTGACGAAATCTCGGGTGGGAATTGGGGGCGGGTCGGTGACCAATAGGGCGGCTGTCAGTGCGGGAGAATTCAATTGAGCCTGTTGGGTTGCCGAGTCAGAGATCCCGGAGTTAGACGCCCCGTGTACGTGTGGCACTTCTCCAAACAGTGAAGTGTGTAACGCATGCTCGCCGGCCTGTGCTGGGGTCAGATGTTTACCGGCGAGCCAACCCGACGGGACGATGAACGGCGCGAGCGCAATCGCAAAGACGAGCCACAATCCTGTCATGGCTGATGCCCCATTTAATCGCACTTTATCGGGCCGTTGAGACATCGATTAGCGACGGCGAAAATCATCGTCCCAATTGGGCCTGGACCCCACCGTATTGAAATTAGCTTTGGTGATCCGCCTCGGACTCGAACCGAGAACCTACTGATTAAGAGTCAGTTGCTCTGCCAGTTAAGCTAGCTGCTTAATCAGAGGGGCCAGACGACGAGGATCATAGGAACAGAAAGGACTACAATCAAAATTTCCAGCGGCAATCCCATGCGCCAGTAATCGCC